>NZ_JBFAXH010000002.1:0-87549 GCF_040680755.1 Nocardia sp. NPDC051990
GGTCCTTGGGTGGCGCACTCCGGCCGAGGCGATGGAACAGCATCTACAATCGCTTCAACAACGAAATGTTGCTTCGACCAGTTGAATTCGCCTTGGACCCCGTGGTCGGAATGAATGATTGTCCCGGCCTGCGGTGAGCGGTTGGCGATGGCCATGCCCAGCGCGTTGGTCACCAGCGCCGCGGTCTGGGTCGAGTCGATCGACCAGCCGACGACCCGGCGGGAGAACGTGTCGAGCACGACGGCGCAATACACCTTGCCTTCCCGGGTCCGATGTTCGGTAATGTCGGTGACCCACAACTGATTTGGCTGCGATCGGGTGAACGACCGGTTGACCAGATCTCCTGCGGTCGGGGTCTGATGCTTCGGCCGGGGCCGGCGGTTGCCGGGCAGCCCCTTGATCCCGGCGCGGGCCATCAGCAGCTCGATCTGGCCGTGGCCCACGCTGATCCCGAGACCGAGAGTGAGTTCGGCATGAACACGATGGGCACCGTAGGTGCCCCGGGAAGCGGTATGCACGGCTCGGATCTGATCCAGTAGCCACACATGCCGGATCGAACGCTGAGACGGCGGTCGTGACCGCCAGTGGTAGTAGCCCGATTCGGCGACGTCGAGGAGTCGGCACGCGGCCTGCACCGGCAAGCCCTCAGACGCCATGGTGGCTATGGCCGCGTATCGCCTACATTCCCACTCTCCCACCCCCAAGACAAGCGAAACGGAGTAGCGCCTCAGAGCCGCACGCCATACTGATGCGCATGGGGTATGAAGCCAGGCGGGCGCATTCCCGTAGGGGGCGGATAGGCGGGAGCAACGTGCGCGGGTCGATCCGCTTCGTCGACCGCCCCGCGCGACGGCCGCGCTCCCGGTCCCCGTACTACCCCGGCTACCGCAGTGCCTCGCCCATACCGATCCTGTGGGGCCTCGCGACGCTGGTGGGCGTGCCGGTCCTGCTGCTGGTCGTGCTGACCCTCACCTCCCTACGATCCCCCGACCGACCGGCCGACACCGCCGTGGTGCCCTCGCCCGCGCGGACGACCGCCCCTCCACAGACCTGCTTCCCGTTCCAGACGACACCCTGCTGACCGCGCCGCGCCGCTGAAGATCGAAGCTGCCGCGCCCTCCCTCAACGGGAGGGCTTGCCACCGAATCCCCCGAGTACCAACGGCCGTGGCTCAGGCCGCGATGTCGAAGAGGGTCAGCTCGGCGCGTTCGCGGGCGCGCAGCTCGACGCGTTCGCGGGCCTCACACGTCGGGCCGATAGGGGTGCCGGTAAGAATCGCGCCACATGAGGCAATCAGGGGGCGACGGTAATGAACGTCAGCGAGACGCCGCTGGGCTGCACGACGTTTCCGCAGTTCGGCGCTGTACGTGGCAGCTTCACGCCGACGGGTGTCACTGAAGTACATCGCAGCGCCGACTCAATTCAAGATCACAGAATAGCTGTGTTACCTGGGTTTTCTCTCGCCGTATGTACCAGGTGACACCATCCTTAACGGCACCCCTATGATCGAGTGCCGGTTGTTCTTGTGGGGCTACGGGAGGAAGGATGACCGAGCCGTTCGGGCCAGGCGCTGGCGGGGCTGCGGCTGCCGCCGCGCGAGAGGTCGCCGAGCGGACGGCGCGAGCGCTGACGCCGGTGCATCCGGTACCAGCCGACGCTGGCATGACCTGGCGAGCGGGACCCCAGCCGCTGGCGCGCCCTGCGCCACTTCACCTGTAGTCCCGAGAAAATCGGCACCATCGTCAAGGCCGCGCTGGTCCTCACTCGCTTCGAATACCGCCGGACCGCTTGAAAGTCGGTGAGATCACCTCAATGACTTACCGACGGGGATCAACGGCTATCGTGTCGTACGTGGACAGCCCCGATCCGGGCCAAGGTCCGGACGGTCCGGAGACTGATTTCGGTTCCCGAGCCGAGGAAGTCACCTGCCTTAATCTCGGTGCCGGGAGTTAGTTCCGCGAGCCGGATTGCAACCTGTACGGGCATCGCATACCTGTTCCCGTCGACGAACACCACAGACTTCTCGTTGTTGGTGGAAGCGACTTCCACCGAGACGGCATTGCCAGGATGCCGGCTGACGATACTGTTATCAGACAATCCTTCCGCATCCGCAAGGTCCGCGAACGGCCGAGTCACTGTCGAGTCCACAGCTTCTTTGCTGGCGGTGATGAGATCGTCGACAATCTGTCCGGTTTCTCGGGAACGCAGTTCGGTGTACAAAATCTCCAGGCGCGCGGCCAGATCGTGGGTGAGCTGCTCGCGGTTTGCGGAGTTGAGATAGGGGGTGATGTGAAAATCGGGATTGCTGTCCATGATGCTGCGGGCTGTCTGCAGAACAAGATCCGACCACCTCTGTGGGGTGATCATGATTGAGAGGTGTAGTGACATCGAGTCTTCGGCGACGGCGGCATGCGGCGCCCCGTGGGGCAGATATATGACGTCGCCCGGTCGCACAGATGCGGCGAGCAATGGTTCCCCCAGTTTCTCCGGCGTGTAGTGTGCCACATCTCGGTGTGGTGTCTGCGGTCTCGGCCATACGCGCCATGACTTGGTGCCGTGCAGTTGTACGACAAAGACGTCGACGGGGTCGTGATGGGGCAGGAAGCCCTGTTGCCCGGCGGGGGTGAGGATGGCGTTGAGGTCGCACAGGGTCGCGAACCGATCGGCCAGTACGGCGATGAACGCTCTCAGGTTGGGCCGAGTGTGGCCGAGTGAATTCCACGTTATCGTCGCGCCGGTCCGGAAGAATCGCAGAACCTTCTTCGGGTCGACGTACCCGCCGATGTCCTTGCCTTGCACATTCATCGATCGGGTGTAATTGTCCACCGGAACATCTCGGCCCTGCGCCGATAGCCTGATGTACGGAGGGCGCACGATCTCGGAGTTCAACAGATCATCGAGATCCGCGACTGCCAGAAGTTCTGTACAGGACGGCCCACTGAGTGCACCACGACGCAATAGCGGACGGCGGTCGAAATATTCTGCGGCGAAGACAGACTCGTCGCCGACCAAGTCGGTGAAGCTCGGTATGTACATTACGGCGCGCCTTCAGAAGGTTTTGACAGCCGACCGAAAGTCAGTAGTCCGAGAACATGTCGTCGTACCACAGCCGCGACCCGCGAACGACGTCGGCCGCTGTGGCGATGGCATCGTCGAAATCGGCGGCATCGATGACCTGTCGATTGGAGATCACGATTGCGGACAGGTCGTTGTGTCCCGCAGTCGCATTTTCCAACTGATGCCACCACAACGGCCGTACTGCGGTTGAGGTGAACCCATAGTGTTTCATGAGACTCGACAACAGCAGGTTGTCGGCGACATCCGTCGAGGCGGGGGACTTCTCGATGAAAGCTAGTGTTGCCGCGTAGGCAACCGGGCTCCGGACGGCCGCGGCTCGGATCAGTTCAACGAACTGCCTCGTCGACTCCCTAGGCCCGGCCGCATCCAGCTCGTCGAAACCCAACCCGAATACCGACCCGGCAGGACGGTAGATTCGCCAGTGCCACGACTCCTCCTCGAGAAAGCGCGTCCAGAGTTTCCGCTCGTCGGAAGACATCTCGTGGCCGAAGACAGGGGAGATGTGGTAGCTGGCGCTCTTGGTGAAGTGGTAGTTCTCCACCAGCCATCTCACCCCAGCGGCCCGGTCGTAACGCCCCTCTACCAGCCTATTCAACGTGGTATCGCCGCGGTTGTGCTCGACCATGCTCGCGTGGATGCGATCGAGCACCGCGGAGACGGCATCGAGGCCGGATACGCCTGCCGCCGGCGGCTCGCAGTCCGCCAGCATTCCGGTCGCTCCAAGTTTTTCGAGCAGTTGGCGCCACGCGGGCGCGAGACCTTCGGTCGCCATTCCACGATCAGGGTCACGGAGAGCGGTCATCAGCGCGTCACGCGGGCGGGCGGTCAACCGCACAGTCAGTATCGACTCATTGCGCCGCAGACAGATACTCGTATCTGTCGAATCGACTCGCGTGCCCGCGGCCAGACGGACCCGTGGGGGCAACCACATGCGGAACCCGCTCTGCAGGGGCAGAGGCAATTCGGTCTTCAACGGGAGGCACCTCTTTGCGGTCTGAAACAAACCCGACTGCCGGACCGGGTCATGCAGCACACCTCGCCTCATCGGAGTACTGCCGCATGACCGCGTCCTGCCGCTATGTCAAGATGGAGGACCGCATGGTGCCCATCGAGGCCTGGTCCAGCGTCTCCAGCAACTCGATGCCCGTCTCGGACCCGAAGTCGAAGCCGTCCGACCGGGCTGAATCATCCCTGGTTTCCGATTGAATGTTCATTGATCTACCCCTTTCCATACTGACTGGCCGTAATATTTGATGCGAAACTCATCGATTGCCGATGCGCAGCCGCTTGACTAGCGGAGACGGTCGAGATGCGCTGGCAGCCATAGAGTTTCGATTCAATATGATTATCGAGAGGTCCACACACCACAACCAGTCGAGCTGCCCAACCGTGGGAACAGATCAGCTCTTCCTCCGATCGATCGGAGGGTACCGACTGGCGGTTTGTCGGGAACCAGGCGCGGACCAGTAGCTACCGCTGCCCAGTCGCCGCGGTGCCGGTGCCGGGCGTGGACGCTTATCGGGGTCCAGCGCGGCGCATGTTGTCGCGGGTCACGAAGTGCCGCCGCACATGCCGCAACGTGGCTTCGGTCTCCTCGTGCTCGCCGGTATTCACGATCGCCTGGGTGAACCGGCGCAGGATCGACTCCGACCCGGCGGTGCCCAACCGCAGCGCGGTCGCGTACTTGACCATCGCAGGCGAAGATGGTGCGCACCGCGCGGCCGAGTTCTTCGAGGGCCTGGTAAGTGGGGAGCTCCACAGAGTAACGAAGCCGCAGGTCAAGTGCCTGCGGCTGCGTGGCGATTGTGGCATTGCACGAACAGCTGTCGGAGCTCGTAGCCGATCCGGGTACCCGTCGGGCCGGGGGATCACCTTCGGCGTGTCCCCCCAGAACGGTCTTGATTCATGATTCGCTAATCATTATTCTTCGTTCGGGTATCCGGATCGTCGGGGACCTTGACGAAGGCCGGCACGAACAGTGCCGTGACCGGATCAACCGCAAAGTGCTCGGCGCCTTGTGATATGTCCGGGTATGAGTCGATCTGCATCTTTTCGCGGCAGGCTCCGGCACCGTCCAGCCTCACCGGAACGCCATCGGGCAGGGGGTTAAGTCCAGCAGGATGGTGTACGACCGGACGCCAGCAATGTCTGGGCGTGTCGTAGCCGGATAGAGGGTGGTCACCGCGTGATCCTTCAACAGACCTACCAAGTCACTGAAGGAAGAAAGTTTCACGCGATGACCTCTGTCCAGCCTATCGACCCGTCCAGGATGCTGTCGGATCAACTCGCTGTCGCGAGTCCGGATCTGCTGCGCGAGATGATGTCTACGTTCATCCAGGCCCTGATGAGCAACGAGGCCGACTCGATGTGCGGTGCCGGCTACGGCGAACGCAGCGACGAGCGGGTGAACTCGCGAAACGGCTACCGCCACCGCGATTTCGACACCCGGGTCGGCACGATCGATGTAGCGATCCCGAAACTGCGGTCGGGCTCGTATTTTCCGGAGTGGCTGCTCGAGCGCCGCAAACGCGCCGAACGTGCGCTGACCTCGGTGGTGGCAACCTGTTATCTACTCGGTGTGTCGACCCGAAGGATGGAGAAACTCGTCGAATCACTGGGCGTGACAAAGCTTTCCAAGTCACAGGTCTCCATCATGGCCGCCGAGCTCGACGCCCAGGTCGAAGCGTTCCGCACCCGGCCACTCGATCAAGGCCCCTACACGTTCGTCGCCGCCGACGCCCTGGTGTTGAAGGTCCGCGAGAACGGCCGTGTCGTGAACGTGCACGCTCTGGTGGCTACCGGAGTCAACGCCGACGGATACCGGGAGATCCTCGGTATCCAGGTCACCAGCGGTGAGGACGGCGCAGGCTGGCTGGCGTTCTTCCGCGATCTGGTCGCCCGTGGCCTGTCGGGGGTCTCAGTGGTCACTTCCGACGCGCACGCTGGATTGGTCGCCGCGATCGGAGCAACCTTGCCCGGAGCGGCCTGGCAGCGGTGTCGCACCCATTACACGGTGAATTTGATGTCGATCACTCCGAAATCATCATGGCCGTGGGTGCGGACCTTGCTGCACTCGGTATTCGACCAGGCAGACGCCGAATCAGTTGCCGCCCAATATGATCGGATGCTCGACGCCCTGGCCGAGAAACTCCCGAAGGTCGCCGCGCACCTCGATGCGGCCCGCGCCGATCTGCTGTCGTTCACCGCGTTCCCCAAACAAATCTGGCGCCAGATTTGGAGCAATAACCCGCAGGAACGACTGAACAAGGAAATCCGCCGGCGCACCGATGTTGTCGGAATCTTCCCCGACCGACAAGCCATCATCCGCCTCGTCGGCGCCGTCCTCGCCGAACAACACGACGAATGGATAGAGGGCCGCCGCTACCTCGGCCTCGACGTCCTCGCCCGCTCCCGCGGCCTGTCCGACCCCACCGAACAGGAGGACACAACCCCAGCACTGACCGCCTGACCCAACAGGATCACGTGGCAATCACCTCAATACACCACGCATTTGGACTTGACCCGGCAGGGCGCGGGTCGAGCGATGAGTTCAGAGTCGCGGAGTGTTCTGCATCCAGTGAAACGGTGTGTTTCGCTGTGGGAAGCTGTTCGGGTTTATCCGGTCGAGTGTCAGTGTTACATGGTGGCCATCCAGTTCGCCGGTCAGCACTGCGTTGTCGGGGTTGGGTTGCTGGAAGGTGAGGATGCCCTGCGGATTGAGAGTGCGGGCGGGTTCGGCCGTCGATCCGGGTTGTGGCCTGTCGCCGATCAGCCGGATCCGATGGTCGGCGGCCTCCACGTCTGCGGAAACGGTCACCAGAGTGTCGTCCATCTGCTGGTAGGTGACTATGTTCGGGTAGTCGAACACCACAGTTTTCCAGCGGGTTTCGTCGGTGGTCAGCGGTGGCACCGGTTGGCCGTCGCGGATGTACTGCGATACCGACCAGATGCCGTACAGCGGAGGTTTGGGCCGATCGGGCCCACCTGTGCGCCAGGCGTGCAAGCTGCCATGCACCTGCGCCGCCGCGATCCAAATGCCGAACGCGACCTGCGTCAGCGCCGCGATACGGCGCCATCTCGTGGTGCGGAACGGATACGGCACGGCGGAAGGACCGGTGCCGCGGTTGAGCAGCAATACTCGTATCAACCGCGGCGCCTCGGGCGCCAGCAGCAGCAACGACATCAGCAGCAGATGTGCGGACAAGATCTTCTCCGGCACATCGAAGGTCATGTTCAGCACGAGGATCTGCAGCGTGTCGATCATAGCCAGCAACGCGCCGAGCAGCGCGGTCCGCGGAATGAACAGCAGAATCGCGGCCGTGATTTCCGCGGCGCCGAGCATTATTTCGTACGGTCTCGACACACCTACCTGCGACCACAGCACGGCCATCGGCGTGAAGTCGCCGTACTTGGTCAATAGCGCAGTCAGCGATGGCTGCGGCATCTGCACCGCCATCGCCTTGGCGCAGCCGTAGCTCAACATCTGGCCGGCCAGCGACAGCCGGATGACGAGGAGATACCAGCCCGCGAGCGTGCGATAGTGCGCGCGTCGCCGGTCCAGCAGCGACCATACCGCTGTCCCGGCCACCGCCACGACCAGCACGCAGAACAACAGGACCCAGAAGATTGTCTGGTCACCGACACCGCTCGGATACAGCTGCGTGGAGACACCGAACAGGCGCCGGCTCACCCAATTCAGGGCGGGCTGCACTGTCCGGACAGGCCAATACGCCGCACCGTGACCCAGCCAGAATCCGAACCATCCGGTCAGCACGAAGACGATCGGTGGAATGAATAAGCAGACCGAGCCGAAATACAGCAGGCAGAACCGGAACGCGATGCGGGTGAGCGGTTTCCACCTCGCAGGCTCGGGTCGATCCGGCTCCGTCCCCACGTCATCAGCGCTATCGGACCTCGTTCGTGCTGCCGTTGTCTGGCTCATGACGCCAGCCTGGACAACGTGGTGTTGCCGGGCCGTATGAGGTTTTCGATACGCCGGCGATATGCGCCGGCTCGTAGCCTTGGGTGCATGCGTGTGTTGGTTGTCGAGGACGAGCCCTATCTGGCAGAGGCCATCCGCGATGGGCTGCGTCTGGAAGCGATCGCGGCCGACCTCGCCGGTGACGGAGACACCGCCCTGGAGCTGTTGCGCGTCAACGCCTACGACATCGCCGTCCTCGACCGCGACATTCCCGGGCCTTCCGGTGACGAGATCGCCGAAGGGATTGTCGCTTCGGGCAGCGGCATGCCGATCCTGATGCTCACCGCTGCCGACCGACTCGACGACAAGGCCTCCGGGTTCGAGCTGGGCGCCGACGACTACCTCACCAAGCCGTTCGAACTGCGCGAGCTCGTGCTCAGGCTCAGAGCACTCGACCGCAGGCGCGCGCACTCCCGACCACCCGTAACAGAGATCGCCGGCCTGCGTCTGGACCCGTTCCGCCGTGAGGTCTACCGCGACGGCCGCTACGTCGCGCTCACCCGGAAACAGTTCGCTGTGCTCGATGTTCTTGTCGCTGCCGGAGGCGGCGTCGTCAGCGCCGAACAACTCTTGCAGCGCGCGTGGGATGAGAACGCGGACCCCTTCACCAATGCCGTGCGCATCATCGTGTCGGCCCTGCGCAAACGGCTCGGCGAGCCTGGGCTGATCGCCACGGTTCCAGGCGTCGGTTACCGCATCGATGCAGGACCGGACGCCGATGCGGTGTGCGTCGCGGGCGGATAGGGCACCGGGTTTGAGCGTTCGCCTCAAACTGATCCTCAGCTACGCCGGCTTCCTCATGCTCGCGGGTGCCATGCTGCTGGCTGCCGTGTGGCTGTACTTGCTGGATGAGGTGCCGGACGTGACCGCCGTCCCCGGGGGTGTGCTGACCCGCTCCGGGCTTGCGCGGCACTTCGCGCAGGCCGCGGGCGCTGTGCTGGTCTTCCTGTTGGTGTTCGGTCTGCTCGGAGGGTGGCTTCTCGCCGGCCGCATCCTCGCGCCCCTGACTCGCATCACCGCCGCCACACGCCTGGCTGCGAGGGGGTCGCTCTCCCACCGGATCGGGTTGCCCGGCCCTCGAGACGAGTTCCGCGAACTCGCCGACAGTTTCGACGCCATGCTCGCCCAGCTCGAAGCGCACGTCGCCGACCAACAATGGTTCGCCGCCAACGCCTCCCACGAACTGCGCACCCCACTGGCGATCACGCAGACCCTCCTCGACGTCGCCCGCGCCGATCCGAACCGGGACACCGGCGAGCTCGATGAGCGCCTGCGCACCGTCAATTCCCGAGCGATCGCCCTCACCGAAGCACTGCTCCTGCTCAGCCGTGCCGACCAGCGATCTTTCACCCGCGAACACGTCGACTTGTCCCTCCTGGCCGAAGAAGCCGCCGAAACGTTGCTCCCCCTGGCAGAAAAGAACGACGTCACCATCCAGACATCCGGGGAGATCACCCCCACCATCGGCTCACCTGCCCTCCTGCTGCGGATGACCACGAACCTCATACACAACGCTATCGTCCACAACCTCCCCGAACACGGCACCGTACAGGTCGATACCTTCATCCGCCCCGACTGCGCCGTGCTCACCGTCGAGAACACCGGTGACATACTCGCGCCGCAGGTGGTCTCAACACTCACCAAACCGTTCCAACGCGGCACCGAACGCATACACACCGACCACGCGGGTGTCGGCCTGGGCCTCGCGCTCGTCTAGAGCATCACCCATGCGCACGACGGAACCCTCATCATCGTCCCCCGCCCCGCCGGCGGACTCCACGTCACAGTGCGGCTGCCCTCCTCACCACCACCCACCGACATTGATGATGGTGAAGGCCCTGATCGTCGTGTCTCTCCCACCGACACACGGGACTGGTGATCGACCGGCCGGTGTTCGGACACAGCCAGGGCGGTCTGTCGTACCCGAAACCGACCGCACCTCGAATGCTGCGGTTGAGCCACGAGGAATTCGTTGGGGTGTTAGGCGATTTCGACGTTGTTGACCTCGGCCCAATCGCCGACGCGGCTGTCGACGCGGGTGCTCAGATGCGGTGCGAAGTTGTCGCAGACGATGGCGATGGGCACATGCGGTGGGTGCAGAGTCCGCAGATAGTGGCAGAATTCGAGGAACTGGGTGCGGGTCTTGCGTGGTTTGACGTGGCCATAGAGCTTATCCGCTCGCAGGTCGAACGCGGCGAACAAGTGCCGCACGCCATGCGGCCGGTTGAATGTGGCGCGCCGCCGCGGCCGAGGCCCCCTGTCGGGATCTTTGTGTTTGCCGCCGCGTTCGGCCCACTGCCTGCCCGGATGCGGTTGCAGATTCAGCGGTCCGAACTCATCGAGGCAGTAGATCACCCTCGGCTCGCCGTCCTCGGGTGCGACCTCGCCGTCAGCGATCGCGTAAAGGTGCTCGACGCGCGCCTTCTTGACCGCGTAATCGGGGTCGCGGGAGGTCTTCCAGGTCTTCACGCGTTGAAACGACACGCCCTCCTCTCGGAGCAGGACCCGAAGGCCCTCATGGCTGATGTCGTCGACCATCCCCTCGGCGACCAGGAAGTCGGCCAGCTTGGCCAGGCTCCAGGTCGAGAACGGCAGGCCGTGTTCGACCGGCGTGGACTTGGCGATCTTCTTGATCTCACGACGCTCTGCCAGGGTGAATGTTTTCGGCCGCCCGCCTTTGTATTTCGGATACAGCGACGCGAATCCGTCGGTGTTGAAGTTGTGCACCACATCCCGGACCCGATCAGCACTGGTGAAGGTCACCTCAGCGATCCTGGCGACCGGCATACCCTGGCCCGACAGCAGCACCACCTGCGCACGCCGCCACGTCACCACCGACCCCGTGCCCCTGCGGATGATCCGCAGCAGCCTGCGGCCCTCGTCATCATCAAGCTCACGGACCCGAACTCGTTCTGCCACCCCGACAGCCTGAACCACCACACGATCCACACAGGGATTTCCACCGGCGCGTCACCTACGAAACAGGGCAAAGGTTCCCGGACGCGGCACTAGTCGAATCCGGAGGTCGGATCTCCGTTTAATTGTCACATCATCTCCCGCCGCGCCGGGCGGCGATCGATCTCAGCCGGTCGCGTAGCTCTTCGCTATCGGTACCGAATACCTGTTGGTCGGTGTCGACGACGATCCGGATGGCTCGGCGGGCGAGATCGCGCCCCTCGGCGGTCACCTCGACGCGCAGGATTCTTGCGTCATCGGAATCCGGGCGACGGACGAGCAGGGCGCGATCTTCCAGGACGCGAATGACCCGAGACCCCATCATCCGGTCCGCGCCCGCCATATCCACCACTTGCTGCTGAGTCGGTAGCTCCGCGCCCTGTCTGCCGAGCCAGCCCGCGGAGGCGAGCAAATTGAACTGCGTCAATGTGAGGCCGAGGGGGCGGAGGTTGCGTTCCACGGTGGCGCGCCACTCCAGCGCGGCGTGGTGCAGCCAGAACCCGGGGCTCATCAGCGGACCCCGCGGTTCAGCCATGTTCGGGCTCCTGCGCCGCACCCGCCAGTCGTCGCGCCTCGACCTCCAGCGCCGCGATGGTCAAATGCATATCGGCGCGGATGCCGCGCTCCCAGATCAATCGGAAGATCGGCCGGAACGGACCGTGCACCTCCATCCGCTTCCCGACCCGCACCGTCCCGTCGCCGAGCGGTTCATAGGTGTAATGGCCGCGAATCTTGCCGAACGGGATTCCGGCCTCACTGGTCCACGAACACCCCGGCTCGACCGCGATGATGGTGAACGGACCGGCCGGCGCGCCTTTGGGCTTCACCCAGCCGGTCGTCCCCGGCGCGAATGGCCCGTCGATCCGGGCCTTCTCCTCATGCGGATCCCAGGACGGCCAGTTGGCGACATCGGTGGCCGCCTGCCAGATCTCCTCGATCCCTCCGGTGATTACGGCTTCTTCGTGAATCACATACATCGGAACACTCCCTGACTCCGCCAGCGGCGACAACTTGTTGTTGCAACAACAGTATCTGTTGTCGCAACAACAAGTCAAGAGGGTCATGGCTGCCAGGTCCGGCGGCTTGCCGCTGGCCGCCGAGCGACTGCGCCGCGAAGGGCGTAGTCGCGACCGCCGATCTCGAATTCGACCCGATCGCCCGCACCGCCGTCCGTGAAGCCGTCAACCCGCACTATCTGGAGGTGTTACGCCCGCTGATCGAAGCCGCGGCAACCCATTGACACCTACACCCAGGCACTGCTGTCGATGGCGCTGCTCGTTCTGCCCCATCTCGCACTCGCGCCGCATGTGCGGGGACTAGACCCAATGCCGCGCAGTTAGCGTGGATGGGTGCAGTGCAAGTGAGTTGCGCTGAGGCGCTTGGCATGTCGCGATATGGAACAGCGGAACTCCTGGTAGAGAGGCTAACGACCAAGAAAACCGTTCCACCGGGGAGTTCCGCTGTCTGTGCAGTCTGTCATCAATCGTGTGTCGGGGGTAGCGGCGGGGCGGTTCGCGCCGGGACATCTGGGCGAGCTGACCCAGATCGTGCCGTTCGAGATGGTCGATTCGGTATTGGAGGCCACCAGCTCGGCGCGGTCGCGGGTGCGGGAGTTGCCGTCGCGGGTGGTGGTGTATCTGCTGCTGGCCGCGGCGTTGTGCGAGGGCATGGACTATACCCAGGTATGGGCCCGGCTGGTCGCCGGTGTGGGTTCGGTGGTGGCCTCGCCCGGGTCGTCGGCGTTGTCGCAGGCGCGCCGGCGGGTAGGCCCGAAGCCGTTGCGGGCGTTGTTCGACCTGGTCAAAGGGCCCGCTGCCGGTGCGGTCCGGTGGCGGGGGCTGCTGGTGTGCGCCTTGGACGGTACCTGCCTCTACGCCCCGGCCAGTGACGCCAATCTCGCCGCTTACAATCGTCATCGGGCCGGACCCAACGGTGATTCCGGCTTCCCGATGCTTCGGTTGGTCGCGGTGGTGGCTTGCGGGACGCGCACCGTGGTAGATGCGGTGTTCGGTTCCGATCGCTGCGGCGAAATCACTTATGCACCAAAACTGTTCAGCTGTCTGCGGGCGGGGATGCTGTTGCTGGCCGACCGCAACTTCGACGCGGCCACCATCATCGAATCCGCCGCCGCTACCGGCGCGCAGCTGCTGATCCGCGGCCAGGGGAGACACAAGATGTCGGTGGCGGCGCGGCTCGCTAACGGGTCGTGGCTGACCCGTATCGGCACGGTCACGGTGCGTGTGATCGACGCCGACATCGTCATCACCGGTACCGGTGATCGACAGGCTGTCCGGTGTGTCGAGCGCTACCAGCTGATCACCACCCTCGTCGACGAAAAGTTTTATCCAGCAAAGGATTTAGCGGTTCTTTACCATCAGAAATGGGAGATCGAAACCAGTTGTGCGGAACTGAAATCCACCATGCTCGGCGGACGCGTTCTGCGTGCGCGCCAGCCCGAACTGGTTACCCAGGAGATCTACGCACTACTGATCGCCTATCAGGCTCTGCGGACCGCCATCGCCGACGCCACTCTGGCCACCGGCGCGATCAGTGCCGACCGCGGCAGCTTCACCGTCGCCCTCAACACCGCCCGTGACCAGCTCGTCCGAGCAGCCAGCATCATCGCCGGGACCATCGTCGACCTCGTCGTACAGATCGGCCGCGCCATCCTGGCCGCGCCCCTACCAGCCCGACGAGCCCGCACCAGCCCTCGCGTCGTCAAACGCGCCATCTCTAAACACCTTTCATACCGGCCGCGGTGATAAATGACTTCTGGCTACTGATCGTGTTACGGCTTCGGTGAGACCTCCGGACTGTTTGTCAATGGATTGCGCCTCGCGGTGATGGCAGGGCCGAGCTGCGGAGTCGGGAGGAAGTGATCGGGTACCGCCCGGGATTTAGGCGACTTCGTCTTCGATCAGACCGTATGGTGGCTGGTCTGCTCTTCGCGAGTAGCGGACGACGATGTCGTTGTCGGCTGAGGCCGGTGGGGCATTGTCGACCACGAAGATCTGAGCGCCTTCGCCGGGCCCTGACAGCCAATCGTGGAGATGCTTGTAGAAGTCGTCAACAGCGACGCTGTCGGCGAACTCGGCATCGCGGTCGCCGCCTTGGCCGAGGTTCTTCTGTGGGCTGTCGTCGGTGGCCGAGGAATTTTCGCGATCGCGGAGGCACTGACCCGCGACGATGTCCCCTCGCCGTCGGCCTACGACCCCGCACGAAACCGACACCGCCCCAGGGTGGCCTGGTCCAAAGGCGCGATTCGGGTGATCCTGTCCAACCCTCGCTACACCGGGCGGCAGGTGTGGAACAAACAACGCAAAGACGAAATCCTCATCGATGTCGAGGACATCGCTTTGGGGCATGAGACCCGGATGCGGTGGAACGACCGTGACCAGTGGGTCTTCTCCGATCACACGGTGCACGACCCGATCATCGACACCGACACATTCGAACGCGCCCAGCAGGTCCTGGCCGCGAAGGGAGCGGGCCGAGGGACGCGGGAACGGCACCGCACCCATCACACCTACATGTTTCGCGGTCGGCTGCGGTGTGGACTGTGCCAGCGGCGGATGCAAGGCCAGCGAAGCCGGGACATGCTGCTCTACCGATGCCGGTATCCCAACGAGTACGCCCTGGCGAACAAAGTCACCCATCCCCGCAACGTGTATCTGGCCGAACGGGACCTACTCGGCCCGCTCGATGATTGGCTGGGCACATGCTTGGCCCCGCACCGAGTCGCCGAGACCATCGATACTCTCTACCGGTCCCAACCCGACCACGACCTCGACCCGTCGGCAGCGGCCGTCGCACAGGCGATCGAAGACTGTGACCGGATCCTGGCGCGACACCGGGCAGCCCTGGAAGCAGGAGCCGACCCGCATCTGGTGGCGCAATGGATAGCCGAGGTCCAAGCCCGCCGCGCCGAAGCCCTCGCCCGTTCACGGCCGACCACTAGGCAACGGCGAATGACCAGCGAGGAGATCCGCGATCTCATCAACGAACTCGGAGATATCCGACACGTGCTGTCCGGAGCGGATCCGGTGGACAAAGCCCAGGTCTACCAGCACCTCAACCTGCAGATGACCTACCACCCCGCAACACGACTCGTGCGGGTCGAGACATCTCTCGACCCGCACGGTTGGGGTTATGGTAAGTGTCCGGAGGGGGTATCGACCAGTACACCAACCTGCTGCAGCACCGAAAACTGCTGGTCATCGGCAAATAGCGCGTGACGGTTCTGGTCCGGTGTGCCGTAGGTTCGAGCCCCGGCGGGGCACTATAAGGATGGGACTGGTTCTGACCGCCGGTTTCCTGGGGAACGCTGATAACCCAAGAAACGTTCGCGCACTTGGGATGAGGGATCGTTCTGCCCAGGAGTGGGACCCAGCGGGAATCACGAGACATCACGAACTCCTGAGTGATGTCAGGGGTTCGAGTCCCCTCAGCTCCACCAGATGTCCCTTACTCGAACCCGGTACCGCATAGATACCGGTGAGTGAGGGACATTTCTCGTTTCCGGAGTCCTGCTCGGGAGGCTGCGGGCCCTTCCATTTGATCGGCGTTGAAGTCCTACAGCCGCCGGTTCCGCGCCGTACACGCAACTTGGCCGCTTCATGGAAGTCGTCGAACGGGCTGCTGAGCCTGCCGCGGATCACGATCTCCTCGTCGACGTAGAACCGTTCATAGAACGTCTGGTTCATAAGGCGGCGGGTCTCGTCACAAGCGTCGCGATACATCGCGTGCGGGTCAGCTATGAAGCTGAGGGCCTCCCGCAGCACGTTGGCTCCGGCCCCGAGCTCGGCACCGGTCCCGAGGAGACCTTCCTTCGCACGATCGCGCTCGACTTGGATTCGCCGGAGGCGGGTCTTGATCTTCTCCTGCGGTATCGAGCCGTCTGCCGCCAGATCCAGCAGACGCTCCTCTTGCCCGTCGAGCTCCTCGAGTCGCCGCTTCAGCGCCGTGTGCATAGTTCGGCCGCTGCTCTGTTCGTCAGCGAGGGCATCGTCGAGCAGCGCGTTGACTTCGGCGATGAAGTCCCCCGGCAGTCGAAGCGTGGCGTACTGGTCGACCATGGCCTGCTCAACGAGTGCAGCGGGCAGATGCGGCGGGTCGCATGCCCCGTTCTGGCGGCTACGGCACAGGAAGTAGCCGTACGAGCGGCCGGTGCGGCTCCTGGCCTCCGTGTAGATAAGGCGTGAGGTGCGCTCAAGTTCGCGGCAGCGACGACAGAACAGAGCGCCTTTGAGGTAGTGCTGGAGAACTCGATCCCGCTGCCCGGGACGACTTCTCAGGTTGCGGACATCCTGGACTCGATCGAACAGCTCCTGATCGATCAGTGGCTCGTGCCGCGCCGGGTAGACCTGGCCCTTGTAAACGACGTAGCCGAGGTAGTAGACGTCGCTGAGCATGCGCTGGAATTGCTTCAGGTCGACCGGCCGTTCGGGCAGTTTGCCTCGCGCGCGGCTGGTGAGTCCCATGTCGGATCGTCGCTTCGAGCCCTTCGAGCGTGTAATCGCCTGTGGTGTACAGCTTCCAGGCCATCTGGACCAGCGGAGCCCGCTCGGGATCCACCTCAATCGTGTTGAACCGCTTGCCTTCGAACTCGGCGTGCACGTTGCGGTAGCCGAGTTTGGCGAACCCGTTGGTTCCGCCATTGACGGCCTTCTGCAGCATCTTGTCTTGAAGGTCGAGGCCCTGCAACGTGTTCTGCAGGCCGTTCATGATGTCGAGCATGCCCTCCATCGCGATGGCATACGGCCCCTCACCGAAGTCCTCCTTGACCGACACGAGCCGCACACCGATCTTCAGCAGCTGCACTTGAACGATCTCCATACAGGCCCCCGAGGAGGGCCAGGAAACCCACCAAAAAGGATGTGCGACAGACCATATCGACCCGCATACTCGATCGGTGAGTACGAACGCTTCTATGTCGGCTTTGCCGGACGATCTCTTGAGGGTGATCGGTCGCATCGCCGCAGCGAGCGCGGTGCTCGAAGGCACGCTACGGACTACCCTTGCGGCCATCGCGAACCTGGATGATGGCCTGATCATCCTCGAAGGCCAGTCGATCGATTGGCTTATCCAGAACAGTATTGCGGCGATCGACGACTTTCCTTCCAATCACCGCCTCAGCTCCCCTGGACATTCCCTGCGCGACCTCTTGAAGTCGGCCGAACACTTGAAGAATGATCGGAACATAGTAGTTCATGGCGAGTGGCGAACACGATGCACATTCTCAAATGCGTCCGATCCACAGGGCTGCAAGCCACGCTCGCCACAAACCTTACTGTCCGACAGAACATTCCATGTCCTGCGTAGCCGCTACCGACGAAATACCGAGGAGTCCTGCTGGAGTCTCGACGAGCTGCACACTCTCGCCGAGAGCATCCGAGCACTCGAACTAGAGCTTCGAAAGATATGCCGGGACGATCTGCATTCGGCATATGTTACGAAGTGGAACTGTCCGCTTCCCGTCTGGGAAGAGGAGGTCTAAGTATCCAGCGAGGTCGCAAATTAGCTCCGGTGCACGACCATTCATGATCGCGCACCCTGGAGCTTTCACGAGCACTTGACCGACTGTGCACGCCGCTAAGGCGACAATATGCGAAATCCCTCAAAGAGCATATACCGAGGCAACTCAAGATTGTCGATCATTCATGAGGTTCACGCAGTTCGTGGGCTTTATTGATATTGCCATCGACGTGGGGACTTTCGGGTAAATGCGCTCGGAGCGCTCGCCTGACACGATGCCAAGCACGGATGATGTCTGGCAGTTTTGAGAGGATCTCGCTCACCTGCGTCAACACCAGAGTCAGGCATCCGAACGCTGCGAGTATGAGGAGAGTGATTTGATCCCAGTTCACCAGGCATCGCTCCAAATATCTGCGGATACGTGGTTGGCTGAGTGCGGACGATGAGGATGCCGTCTGAGCCCATAGATAGCGAGACTCGCACTTCCAAGGCTGATGGTGAGGTGATCGCCATTGTCGAGGCAGGTGGCACCTTGTATACCTACTGGGGGCTCAGTAAGTGCGGCCGCGAGGTCATCGATGTAGGGAATATCGTTCAGATGTAGCGCCCAAGTGTCCCTAGATCCTCAGAGCCGCCTTTCATACCTCTGACGTGATGAATTGGGTCTTCCCTCCCGCCGATCACGGTTTTCAGGAGTAAAGGACAAGGGATCGTAGAACCAATGTCCTAGCGCCCACCTCGAATTTGGGTCGCGGGTATCAACACGACATGTTAGCCCAGCCAGCAGATACTCTGCGTCGATTGAAATTTCTGGGATTGATCTCAGCTGGTCTTCTTCGTCGGCGGCAAGTGGCACGTTGACCGTCCGAAGGCCGCGGCCATCGCCGGTCATACGGTGGTCCACGGATTTCGACCAGGTACCGGAGGGATTGCCGGTCACCAACACTATTGCGCCCGTTGGCATATGACGGAACTCATATGTCCAGTGGTCACGCAACGATTCCAACCTAAGTCCAGGAAGAGCGCGCAGCCAGCCCACAACGTTATGCGGAGTGTCCGCAATGACGACCAATCTCTGCGGTTGTGGCGAAATCGTAATGCTGTAGGCAAGGACGGTGTGCACACTCCAGTCGGCGGGCGACCAATTATCCTCGTATCCTCGGTTGAAGAGGCCGATCGCCAACAGAGCGCGGAGTTTCCGCTGTTGTGGTGAGCATATGTCGAGACCTAGTGAACCGTCTCTAGGTGTACCTGCACGCGCGGCGGCGAACGACTCACCCGTATACCGCGATCGCGCGAGCGCTATTGACAACTTCGCGCTGCGAGGTACCCGGAACTGTGCCGCCGACCGCAATTGGGCCATGAAATGGGCTCGCGTGTACGAGATTCCCGCCGACTGAGCATAGCGCCGCGCAGCGCGCTTTCGTGCTTTGTTACGTGTCATTGTTCGCTGCTTCCAGGCAGAGATCCCACGCAAACTCTGCCGAAAGAAACGATTCGGCACAAGCGAGTCAGAGCCCCTTCGGTCATCATCACCGCGTCCGGCGTGGGCGGAAGGTGCGGCTCAGATTCAGGCCAGCATGGATGGCCGACAACCATCGTAGGGGAACGCCGGTGACTCGTTCAAGCTCTCGGCAGATGTTGGCTTTCGAGACCGAAGGATGGTCCACCTGGAACAGGCTGCCCTGCATCGCTATCCCGGCATACCAGGCCACGGGCCCGACGTCGACACCACGAATCAGGTCGATCTCCTTGCAGGTCCGACCGAGTGGGAGCTCAAACTGAATCACACAACATCGTCCATCGACTCGGTTGTCTCGAGCACGATGGGCGTGTCGGTGCGGTCGGATACTGTTGCGCCATTGCCAGATTCGCTCTGGTCGGGAGTCGCCTAAAGGCAGGGGTCTAGATGGGTGGACAGGACGCGGCACGCGGATTTGAGTATCAGTACCTCATCACGTTGGAGTATGCGCTGGTCACGATGCTCCTGGGCGATTCGGGACTCACCGATGTACAGGTCGAGGGTGTGCTCACCACGAAACTGGAGGCCGACCAGGAGATCGTCGACTTTTCGTTGGCTTCAGGGCACCATGTCCATACCGTCGCACAGGTCAAGAGCGGCGGGCCGGGAAGCACCCTGTCCGCCGTCGATGTGATGGCGATTCTGCCGAGAATGTACAGCCACGACGCGGATCGGTACTTGGTAATCACGAACCGTGCGGCGCAAGACAGCCTTGACAAGCTGCTGGAGTTGATAACGGTCGGCGGTACATGCATTCGCACCGAGGTTCTCTCCCTGGTTTCACGAGCGAAGATCTCAAGCGAGCTCGCAGCAACAGGCGACACGTTCTGGGAACGCTTGCAGCGCACGGAAATCCGACTAGACAAACGCGGCATCGAACAGGTGAGGACAGAGGTTCAGCAGCTGGTCCGTACTGCCCGGCACCGAGCTGCCCCTTCGTCGGTGGGGTGGGATGCGACAGGACTGCTGACCGGCTACCTGGTCTGGGAGGTTATGGCGCGAGCCTCCGGGCCGCAAAAGGCGGTACTCTCCAAGACTGAGTTATCGGAGGCATTGTGCGTCGATGCCGACACTGTGAAATCGTTGATGCGCCAACGTGACTGGGCCGTCCACGTCACACCGCCGCCACGCACCACCGACGTTGCCCGCAAGGACCTGCTGACGGAATTGGCCCGCCGACTGCCCATACCCGTCCCGCGAGATGCCGCGCCAGTATGCCTGGTTACTGGTTTGTCAGGAACAGGAAAGAGCAGCCTTGTCGCCGCCTGGGCGGACGAAAACGCCTACGCATACTGGGCGATCATCTGGATCGACGCCACGAACGAACGTCGAGTGAGGGAGTCATACAACATCGCTGCACGGTGGTTGGAGGACAACGGTTTGATCGACAGCGACCAGACCGTGCCGGTCGGCCAGCGAGTCTCGATTGCACTGGCGCGCAGCGCTAGACCGTGGCTGATGGTGTTCGACAACTGCGCTGATCAGAGCGTTGTACGCGGCTGGATTCCACGGCGTGGGCATGGGCACATCGTCGTGACCAGCACCGACCAGACTCCACTTTCAGGGCCGAATTCCTCAACGATGTTCGTTGAGGGCATGGAGGCAACGGAGGCCACACGCCTGCTCTCGCGGCGTCTACTCCCTAATCGACTGCCAAACAGGAGCGATGAACGGGCGCTCGATCAGCTGGCAGACCGCCTGCACTGCTGGCCGCTGGCCCTCGAACTCGCCGCCGGGTACTTGCTGACCACCCATCTCGAATACGACGACGATATTCCGCAAGCGGTTGCAGAGTTCGAGTATCTGCTCGAACGAGCTATGGACGACATGCACTCGGTGCCTTTGGATTACCGCGAGTACCCCGTCACTGTGGTCGGCGCCATCACCTTGACGTGGGCACGGCTTGCCGCTCGAACAGGGGCCGCTGACATGCTGGCGGCGACAGCCCTGCGCACAGCGGCATTCCTGGCATCACGTCAGATTCCCGTCAATCTTCTGCTGGGATGCGCCGGAGACACTGTCGACCAACGGTTTCCGCACTATGCCACGAGCGATCCGCCAGCCGGTGAGGTGCTTCGCGCGATCAAACGCGATTGCCTTGTCACCCTGGACGAACAGATGTTCATTTCCAGGGCTGGGGCGCGCGGCCCAGCCAGGCTGCTGGACGTCACAGTCGCGATGAATGACATTGTGCAGTCCGTCGTGCGGCAACTAGTCGAACGTGAGGGCCATACCGACATCACTCTTTTCCGGGCTGCCTACTCCACACAGGCGTGGATGGGGTTCTTTGCCGCTAACGACGACATGCAACTCGCTGCTGCCCTCGTACAGCACGCCATCGCTGTGTCCGAGCTCGCTAATGAAATCAGCCCGCTAAGTCAAGCCAATGCACAGCTGTGGGGGAATCTTGCTGGAACCCTTGGTTTTCTCGGCAAATGGGAGGAAGCGGTCTACTACCTCTGCATGGAGGAGGCTTGCCTCGAGAACCTCACGGACCGTGACATCAGCGGCCTGTTGATTCAGTCCTTTGCGGCCATGACGCGTGCGCTCTACCAACTCACTGACCACTCGCATCATGACGCATCGCTCATCGTGGAATACGTGGAGAGATTGATCGCGATGATTCCTGCAACCGCGGCCCTCCACCCCGAGGCCACCGGCGAGTCGGTACTGACCGCATCCCACACTGTGCGTGATCTGCTACACGACGGTGCAAACCATCCAAGGTTGAAGGCTCTTGCTGCAGCCTTGGATGACTTTCAGCGGATGATCCCGCCCGCTGGCTACGGCCGGCCCGTGCAGCGTAGTCCTCGCAGGAGGCATTGAGCCTCAGCTATTTTCGTATCTCAAATACGGCCGTTGCAGTCGCTACCTAGCCTGTCCTTGCGGGTCCCGACGCGCAATCCCCTGCCGGGCCAACACAGCGCTGATGGTGTCCGCCACAACCCCAACCGCGCGCCGACCCGAGCCAGAGACTCCCCAGCCAGATACAGCGTGATCGCCTGATCGATCTCGCCCTCGTTCAATCGACGCTGCGACCGAATTGCTGCGCCCCCAGCCCGAAGGATCTTGAGCACCGTCCCCTTACCCAGCTGATGCTTGGCCACAAGCTGTTTTACGGAGCGACCCGCCTCATACTGGGCGAAGATCGACGCGCGATGCTCGGCGGTAAGACGACGCCGTAGCGCGCGCGGCGCAGCAACCCGACGACAGACTCCCTGGTCAGCGACTAATCGTTGCCGAATCGACTCAAGAACCGCAGTTAGAGTGGCCTGGTTCGAATAACGTCGCATCAGGTCCACTCGGTAAGAAATTGCTGGTTGGTGCTTGCGATTTCTACAGCTCGTTTCAGTACCCGACCACACGGCGCCGCAAGTCAACAGATGGGGGTCTGTCATATCGCGTTCGTTGTCAGCGGCAGGACAGTCTTGTCGCGCCGGGGACCAACGGCCGGGCGAGTTCGATGAGCACCAACTGAATCGCGCGGCCCAGCAGGCGGGCAAGGTCCTCGACGAAGGGGATGAGGTCGTCGGTTGTTGCTCCGCGGAGAAGCGTCATCGTCCTCCGGGCGGGGTGGTCACCGTGGATCTCCGCGTTCCGTATCCGGTATGCCTCTACGACGAACCTTTCGATCTCCGCTCGTTCGACTCCGAGTACCACGTCACCGCCCAGCAGCTGTCCGGCTACTTCTGCCGCGGGCGCGGCCTTCTGTTTTCCTTTGATCCTGCCGCGCTTGATGAACAGCGCTTCGAGGCAGATGGTGAGGTCGATGAGCCGATCCTTCGGCAGGGACTTCGAGCCTGCGAAGACGAACCTCCGCAGGGCGATTTGCAACGAGTGATCCCGTACGACTGCGGGCACCGTGAGCATCTCGTGCACGCTGCGCACAGCATCGATGTGGTGCTCGGTCAGGAGCAGAGTGGGCCGGTTCACGTCGGCGACATCCAGTGGGGACAGGACAGCGCTGCCGCCGACGTCGTGCGGATACTCGTCGTCGTGTAGTGCGTGGATCGAGCGTGTGGCCACCACCGATCCGCCGCACACCACACGTAGCGCCGTGACCAGCCGCTGAACGAGCTCCTCCAGGCTGGGAAAGCAGGGGGCTTGCGGATTCTCGGGCATACCCTGCTTGTACGAGCGGACCGGGTAGCGCCGCCCCATTGTCACGGCCCACTGGTGAAAGCGCGAGACCCGCACACTGTTGGGACCGCCGCTTAACTCGGCCGGGACCGCGAGCACTTGGATGGCACGACTCATCTGCCGGTCGGTCATCGGGCGTAGGAACACGCCGCCGGGCAGCACGATTTCGGTCATATTCGACTCGAACCCGTTGAGCGGGACGAACTCGACGAATCGGAAAGTGTCGGCGAGCAGGCCGGCTTCGAGCCGGTTGTAGTGCAGGTTGAATACCGCCTCGTCGAATTCGTAGGTGTGAGAGGTGATGATCATCGGCTCAAGCAGGTGCTCGACGAGTAACCAGTCGAGTCTGCGCTGTTGGAGCGAGAACTCGGTGCCCACCATCGTGTCGACCCGGGTACACAAGATCGAATCGGCGTCTATCGCTTCTCGGACCGCGATCATCTCATCGAACGTGTTCAGCCAGCCGACCACGGTGACGCGCTCAGGCATGCTCCAGGCGCTGGGACGTAACGCGATGAAGGACTCTTGAGTGAAGAGGATCAGGCATCGTGCCAACCATTGGGGTACTGTCGCGGCCCCCAAGGTCGCACAGCGCGGCGACAAGCAACGACGCTACAGCCGCTCGAACCGCTGGTCTTCGACATGACTGCATCTACCTGACCCAACCCATCATGTCCTGCCCGCCGGGGGACCTGTCACACGCGGACCGACCAGCATGCCACGAGAAGACGAGCATTCCCAGCGAATTCGGAAGACACGCCGGACCTACATAGGATCCGCCGGTGGCTGCCCGCCTGAAATGGCAGTGGCGTACGCCCGACCGCTCATATCCGCCGGGTAGCTACCGGCGTGATTCGAATCGCTGGCCCCTCCACTATCAGCGGGTTCGGGTTGTGGAGCGTTAGGCCCACCCCTGACGGCCCCGCAGGTCAGAGACCTGTGGGGCCGTCGCGCTGTGTCCCTTACTCGAACCGCCACGCCGGAAAACCACCATTAGGCCAAATGAATCAGCCCTGAGCAACGACAATTCGAACCAGGAGCTCGGGGTCGTCAGTGTTGAGATCGTGCTCGAATCCGGCTGGGTTGTCGATTCGCCGAGTTGGGTCATAGACCACTACGACAAGCGCAGCGACGTTCTTCTGTCCTCGATAGCCGAACATGTCGTCGACGAGTTGGCTACGGATTTCCTTAGCTCCGAGCGATTCCCGGGTCATCTTTGCTTCTATCGCCACCTGTTCCTGGCGTAGCACGAAGTCGATGCGATACGAGCCGCCTGCCCTACGCGGGGTCGTTTCTTCTGGCTCTACGTCATCGAAGTGGAGTCGAAGCAGGGCATGCAGCACTTTCTGGAGGTCGTACTCGTCTGCCACGGTAAGACCGGGCCTGTGGCGGTGCTCGCGTTCCAAGATGGTCAAAGCAGCTGGAAGCCGGCGAAATAGCTCAGTCAACTGTTCTGCGGTGTGTTGGACTTCAGGATTGATCGCGAATCGCGCTTTGGCTTCCAACAACAAGCGGCGTTGCTCAAGTAGAGGCTCCTTGTAGCTATCCTTCAGTGAGTATTGCCATCGGCCATGGCCCTTCAGGAAGCGCGGAACAGAGTCATACAGCGCCCACGGCTTTCTGGGGTGGGCGATGAATTGTTTGATCCTGGGACTTACAGTTGGATATCTTGCCTCGAACTGCTCGATAAACCGTCCACGGAGATCGTCCGGCAACGAGGAGAGTGAAGCCGAGTACCACAACGGATAGCGGTCCTGCAGTTGGCGTATTGCTAGCTCAGCATCTGATTCGTCCTCACCCTGGGTCACTGTGCCGAATGTAGCGAGCTCATCGATCTGGTCGAGCAGTGCGGTGATCCGCTTGGCTGCCCCCGCTCCGTTCATGGCTAGATTCTAGGGTCGATGGGGGAGTCGTCGTCTGGTACGCCGAACGACTTCGGTTCCTGGGCCAGTTCGATTAGAGCGCCAAAGATTCAGCAGTGCCGCTGTCCTCCGTGCGGGCGGATGGCGACGCCATTCTCCCGCAGCAACTTCGCCACCGTTCGCTTCGCCATGTGATGTTCCGCCTTCAGCTGGGCCATCGACGTCCCCGCGGTGTACTTGGCAATGATCTCGGCGACCTCGGCCGGACCGAGCTGCTTCTTCCGCCCGCCAGCTTTCTTCGGTGGTAGAGGCTTTGACCTGCGCGGTCCGCTTTGGTCGATGCGTTCGCGCGGTTCAGCAAAGTTCTGGAGTAGGTCGGTCCGGTTCGAGTAAGTTCTCGCAAGGTCCACTGAAGGCCCTCTGACCTGAGACCCAGTTCAGAGGGCCTTTTCAGTGTCTACTGTCCCCAAATGCGTACTGTCCCCAAATGTGAAGGCGCGGAGGTCATTTCGCCCGGGACCAGCTCCAGCCACTGTGGGCGAGCCCAATCCGCATCGCAACTCCGATCAGTGTTGGCGCTGCGAGCGGCAGCGGGGTTTCTGTCGGTACCGCCGCCTACGCTGGTCCAGTGAGCATGCCATCGATTCCCGGATTCACAACACCTCCCGTCCGTAACACCCTCGCGGACCTGTGGACGAAGCCCGGCGGTGAGTTTCCGGCGGAACTATGGCCGATCGACGCTCTGCGGACCCTCACGACACAACCTAGTGAGTGGCTGACGATCGAACAGCTCACTGCCAGCGAAGACTTGCGGGATGGGCGCAGCTGCGTGCTGGTCGTACCCGACCAGGCCGTGCGGACGCTGAACGGGACAGGGTGGGTCGGGGACGAGCTGGGGTCGTTCTGGGTTCAACACGATGGCAGATTTGAACTCGGCCTCGCCATGATCGAGGCCGAGGCCGAGCTGGAGTTCTTCGTGCAGGTGCGGCAGCCGCTGGGAGCCGCAACTCCTACAGTCGACGTTGCTTTGTCGTTTCTCTGGTACTGGGATGCGTACCCGATCAGCGGTGGCTGGGAGTACCTCGATCAAGCGGGCCGGAAGCACGACCTGATCCGGTACCAGTGCGCGAAAGACACTTGGAAGGTTGAGATTCGGGTTCTTGAGTTCCGCCAGTACCTGGCTGCCGTGGGCAAGAGCGCCATCATGCAGGTCGACGTTGTCCGATATTCGAATCAATCCGGTTTCGAGCGCGTTGATGACACGTTCCGAAAGGAATGGGCGCACCTGCAGTTTGTCGGAGTCGAGGACGGGCTGGTTAGACCGTCCATGTCGCGTGTCGTGGGGCAGTACATCCTCATTGGGCAGCGCGGGCCCCGTATTCCCCGGTTCGAGGAGTTCGACCGGGACGACGTCAAGTTCCCCGAGTTCATCTACGGCATTAACCCCGACACGAACGTTCCACTCAAGCACACCTGCGACCCGGATGAGCTCGGCACGTACTTCGATGATGACGATAGCCGGTTGCATTACCTGACGCCCGTCTGCTTCAAACGGGAGGTGCTGGAGCCGTACGCCGCCCAGCCGACGACCTTCCGGATCACGGCGACCCACCTCAGCTGCCTCAACCTGTGGGGCATAGACATTGGCTTCAACTCTGTTGGCCTGGTGCAGGTCTACCTCGGCGACCTCGGAGGCAAGCTTCCGCCGGAAGAATGGGGACGCTGGCTGGCGCACAACGTGTTGCCCGAGGGCACGATGGACGAGGGGCGCTTCCGACGAGACTTCCTGGGACAATGGGCTAATTCGAAGGACCTTCCCGGCGATCTCAGACGGGCCAGGGAACACGGGTCGGAAGTGTCGGAAAGGCTGCTGGGCGAACCTCTCTGGCGCACCTTGCCCGAGAACCACCTTCCGGAGTGGGAATCGATGATCGGTCCGCTCAACGAGGATCCGGCGTCGCTCGGCAAGTCGCTGATGCTCTTGCCGATCGCGATCATCGACGCGATCAACCCAGCGCCGCTGAAGAAGTACCTGGGCGGCGCGGAGAAGGGCGAGCGATCGCTGAGCTTGCTCCAGCGATTCACCGCGGAGCTCGGTGATGAAGACAACTGCACCGCGATTCTTCGGCAGCTGTATGAATTCCGATCCAAGGGCGGCGTCGCACACTTCGCTGGATCGGAGGCCCGGCAGACACGGGTGGCCCTCGGCATCGAGGATATGAGCAACCTGGAGGCGTTCGAGTCGGTGATCCAGCGGGTCGCGGACATGCTCAACACCATCGTGGACTTGATGGAGAAGAAGCTGCCGGTTGAGGAAGATTAACAGTTACCACTCGCAGATTGCGCCGGGCAGGCAGTGCGGGGCCAAGCGGTACAACATCAATCGCCGCGGGTCGGGGACAAGGAGATGCAGCAGCTCGTCGGCGGGCTGATGATCTCGCACCAATTCGATATCGCCGTTTCCGGTGTGGCGAGGTAGGTCGCGGCGGGGTCGGCTCCGGGTGCGCCGCTGGTAGATCTACGGCTTCCCGCAGCTTGGTCACGGCAGCGACCGTGTCGCCGAGGCCGACCCGGCACCGGGCTCGCCCCTTCTAGCGCGAGAGTCTGTTCGAGTTGGCTGTGGACTCGCATGCGCCACCCGCGAGCGCGTCGGGCACGAGGCCGAGATCTTCATCTGGTCGGTCCGACGACGCCATCTGAACGCATCCTGGCGAATGGCGTGTCAGCGCCCGCCGGATCCATCGAGAAGTCGGTGGCGGCTGGAGTCACCGGCGATGAAATCTCCCTTCTGACACAGGGCGCAGTATCCGGTTCATCCGGCCGGAGCGTCGGTTATCCGGTCAGGAAGTATCGCTCTACCTGTGTATCTGCGCACACGACCGGATAGTTATTCGCGCGGTGATTTCGAGCTTGTCCCTACTGTCGGTGAGTGTCGGCGGGATGTTCGCCGACACCCCCACCGCCTACCCCTCGCACATTTGCGATGTGCTTTTCAGGGGGCACAGAAAGGGAAACGCGCCATGACAGTTGGGATGACAACGATCGGGGGAATGGATCAAGCGCCACCGCGCGATATCCATCGCGATTGGGCCTATGACACCGATGGTGATCCGGCCGCGGTGCTGGTACCGCGCGAGGATGGCTTGCGATCGCGACGTTTCTCGCGCTGCGTCTGCCCGAGAGGGTGAACGTTGTGCACGACATGTTGCGTAAGGCTTTGCTGCTCACGATCTCGGTGTTGGTCGGGATCATCGTCGGCATACTCAGTGGCCTGCTCACCCACGCCGATGGTGAGCACCTCGCGGCCGCGATCCGCGACGGCTGCGTCGGATTCGCCAGTACCGTCACTCTCATCGTGCTGCTATTGGCCCGCCTTGGTGCTTTCTAAGCGGCAACCTGCGACACTGCCACAGCGGACCTGCACAAGGGCGCGGCCGGGCCGCAGGATACGGGTCGTTCTCTCCACAGCGACGTCGCCGCCGATGTTCGTGCGGCGATTGGGATGTGTGTGAAGGGCGGTCTTTCTTCGCAAGGTCCGCACTCATTGGATGGTCTTGAGGCTGGCTTCGAGAGATGCTGCTGCAGTGTGGGTTTCGGGTACGCCCAGATCTTCGTAGATGGTAAGGGCTTTGCGTAGTTCGCTGCATGCAGACGCCGGATCGCCCAGACGCGTGTGGCAGTCGGCGAGGCCTTGCAGGGCGTGGGCTTGTTCCAGCGGATTGTTGATTCGGAGGGTGAGTTCCAGTGCTTGTCCGTAGGTTGCTGTTGCTTCGGTGAGGTCGCCGGATCGGGCAAGTAGTGTTGCGATCCGGTTGAGTGTCTCTGCTTCTCCGGTTCGGTGCCCGACGGTTCGGAATGTTGCTAGCGCCTGGTGTAACAGGGCGTGTGCTGTTGGGTAGTCGTTGGTCAGGGATCGTATCCAGCCCAGGTTGCTGAGTGCGTCGGCTTCACCGATCTGGTTGCCGATGGTGCGGTGGATCTGCAGCGCGTGTTCGATCAGGTCTTTGCCTGTGGCGATGTCGCCGTCGAGGGCCCGGATTCGTCCGAGGTTGTTGAGGGCACTCGCTTCGCCGGGTTTGTTGTCGACGCTGCGGTAGATCGCCAGTGCTCGTTGCAGGGCGTCGGTGGCGGCTGGGTAGTTCCCGATGATTCGCCCCCACATAGAACCGAGGTGGCCCAGGACGAATGCTTCGCCGGCGATGTTGCCGATGTCACGGAAGATAGCGAGCGCCGGTAGCGCGGCTTGCTCGGCCAGCGTGTAGTCGCCGGTCAGGTACCGCAGCCACCCTATGGTGCAGGTGACGAAGGCTTGGGTGGTCCGGTTGCCGACCTCGCGACAGATGTCGTGGCATCGCTGCAGCAGGTCGAACGCAGCGGTGTGATCACCGGTCAGAAGCCGTATCCATCCCAGTGAGTTCAGTGCGGCGGCGACACCGGCGCGGTTGCCGATATCTTGGTTGATCGTCAACGCGTCCTGTATCAGAGTGATTGCGGTCGGATAGTCACCGGTGAGGTGGGTGACCCAGCCCAGCGTGTTGCAGACCGCTGCCTCTGCGGATCGAAGCCCGATGCTGCGGTACAGCGACAACGCTTGCCCCAACACTTCGATCGCTGCGGGGAAGTCGGCGGCGAGGTAGCGTGCTCGGGCCAAGGCACGAAGTGCCGAGCCTCGGCTCTGTATGTCCGTGTCGTCACCGGCCGCGGCCAGGAGTCGGTGCAAGGCATCGGCGGCGGTGGTGTAGTCGTCGGCGAGGAATCCCACGGCTCCGAGGTCTTTGACCGCGAACGCCTCGATCGAGTGGTCGCTGATGGTGTGGGGCGCGATGGTCGTGCGTCGTTGTACACCAATTGCTAGTTGCCAGGTGCCGTGCAAGCGCACTTCGCTGGTGAGGGCGTTGGTGAGGTCGATCGCGTGGTGCAGTTGCCTGGTCGATGCGGCCGACAGTAGGCAGGCCAGCAGATTCGGTCGTTCTGTCCGCATCCATGCCGCGGCGGAGACATAGGTGGCGACCATCGGCGCGGCTGCGCGCGGTGATTGCACCGCGGGTTCTGATTGTGTGGTGTGGGTGTGCCGGACTGCGGCCAGGGCGGTGCGTTGGTAATAGTCGACGAGTCGGTCGAAGGCGGGTGCCCGGTTCTCGAGGGGTTCCTCCTCGGCGAGCATGCGGGCGTATTCACCGAGCAGATCGTGCAGTCGGTAGCGGCCCGGGGCGGTTTCGTCGACCAGGTGATCGGTGTAGAGCGCCTCGAGTTCCCGACGGGCCTCGACGGCGGGGACGTCGGCCAGTGCTGCCACGGCGAAGTGGTCCAGGTCGGGTCCGGGATGTAATCCCAGTCGCCGGAACAATAGTTGCCGAGCCGGTGGAAGATCCTCATAGGAGGTCATGAACGCCAGTCGAACGGCTCGATGGCCGGTGTCGAGTTCGTCGAGTCGGTCGTGGGCAGCGCTGAGGTTGGCCGCGACGGTGGCGATCCTCCAGGTGGGGTGGTGAGCCAAGCGGCCGGCCAGCAGCGCGATCGCCAACGGAAGGTATCCGCACAACCGGACGATCTCGGCGACAGCCGCGGCGTCAGCCGCGTCGGCATTGCGGCTGGCCAACGTGCAGAACAGGCCCGCGGCATCGTCGGGGTCGAGGGTGCCCAGCGAAAGTGGCGTGGCACCGTCGAGGGCGATGAGTCGGCGGCGACTGGTGATCAGCGCCGAACACCGGGGTCCGGTGGGCAGCAGCGGTTCGAGTTGGGTGTGGTCGCGGGCGTCGTCGAGCACCACCAGTACTCGTTTGTCGGTCAGGCGTCCCTGCCATAGGTCACGACGTCCTTCGAGGGTGTCGGGAACATTTTGCGGGGCGATACCGAGGTTGGTGAGCAAGATGGCAAGCACGTTGAACGGATCAGCGGGGGCCAGACCCGGGGTGTGGGTGTGCAAATCCACGAAGTAGCGACCATCGGGAAAACGGTCCGCCAACAAGTGCGCCGCTCGGGTCGCCAAAGCGGTCTTGCCGACACCGGGCATGCCGTCGACGGTGTGGATGGACACCACCCCGCCAGTTCTTGTGGCCGCGTCGAGGATTCGCTCTAGTTCGGCGTCGCGACCGATGAATGTACTGAGGTCGCGGCGAAGCGTCGTGGTGACGGCCGGTCGATGGGGATCGGCCGGGTTGTTCGCGGTGGCAGCGTGAACTGCGGTGGGTGGCTTCGTGGTCCGGACGGGGCGATCTGCTTCGGTGGCCGCTCGAGTCCACAGGCGCTGCCAGACGTTGATATCCCCGAGTTCGGCGCGAATGGGGGCCGGGGTTCGCTTCGCGAGGTCGATCAAGGTCAGGACAACCGGCTCGAGTACCTCGAAGGTGCGGGGCAGGTTACGACCGGACCGCCAGTCGCTGATACGTTGCGCCGTGACCTCCCCAGTGCTGCTATGGCCTTTCGTTGGCCGCATCCGAGCAATAGACGCCGTCGCGATCCTCTGCAACGTCGGATTCCCGCGACAGCACATAGTTCGGCTAGTTCCGATGCGAAAAGCGAACGTGCAGAGCCTGATTCACCTGGCATGGTGCGGGGGGTTCCTGCCATGGCGACATCGTACGCAGTAACTCGCGAGGGTCGGGCGATAGCAAGGATCGAAGGTCAGTCGACCGGAGACCTGCTGTTCTACCGGCGGGCTCCCGATGGCGGGAACCGTTGCGGCGCAGTTACTCCACGTTGCTAGCCGATGTGCACCGGTACGCGAATCTGCCTCCAAGAGCTCATCTACCGGCCCACCCTGCATTGTCTGAGTCCGTCCATGCACCGCTACCCCCGGGCTGCGAATCAGGTTCCGCTCGCGGTCGCGATGTGCGCCCGGCCAATGGCAGTGCCCTGGCCGAACTGCTGCGTCCCTGTCTCCCCGTTGTGCACGCCGCCCGCAGCGCAAGTTGATGGATAGGTTGCTGCGTCGGCTGTGGCCTCGCTCTCGCTAGTCGAGGAAGTAGGCGTCGACTTTCTTATCGGTATCCAGGACTTCGTCCGAAGCCACGCCGAGTTCCGCCGCTAGCTCGACCGATCCGACGAGCGCGACCTGCACGTCAGGTGAGAAGGCTCGTTCGAGCAGCCCGAGATAGTCCGACATGCTCTGGTCCAGCTTTTCCAGTGTGGCCTGGTGCTCCGCGGCGAGTTGCTCGTCGAGTGTGCGCTGCTCGTCGAGGTAACGCTCGATCAGCGCCGCCTCTCGCTTCGTCAATGACGATGCGACGGCCTTGTACATCACAGTGCCGACCGTCGTGCCGATGACGGCGCCGAGGACCGGGATGGGGATGGTCGCCTGACCGACGATAGAGGACAGCGCGCGTACTGCGGCCTCCAAGGCGATGATCTCGGAGTTCTCGATGAACTCGAGTTCGTCGATCTGGTCCCGGCGGAGCTTGTTCGCTTGTTCTGCGATGCTGAAGGATGTGGTGACGATCGAGCTGGCGACGGCTGCGGAGGTCGCGGTGAAATTCGTGAGCGCGTAGATGCTCAGTCCTCGGACGCCGCCCTTGCCTAAACCTGAGCCGGTCTCGCCTGCGAGGTCGATCCAGTCGCGCCCGCTGAACTCATTGAGCCGCTTGCCTTCCCGACGTTTGGCGACCACGGCCAGTACGAACGTGGTCCCGCCCGCGGTCGCGGCGGCGGTGAGTGCGGCCGTGCCTCCTTCTCGCAGCGTCGGACGGCTGCGCTGGTAGGCATCGTCGCGCAGGGACCGGTCCGTGGTGTGGAGCAAGCCTTTTTCGGCCGCCATGGTCGAGGTGTAGACATCGCGCTGCACTTCGTTGTATTCGAGCGTCGAGGGTTCAAGCGATTCGAAGCCGACCGATCTCTCTTGGAAGAACGCCTGGACCCGCTGCCAGTCTCTGAGGGAAGGTCCGTCGCCGCTGCGTGACAGTAGCTTGCTCGATTCCTCGGGCGACAAGGCATGTAGCCGCTGGATCACCTCGAAGTGATCACGGGGGATCTGGTATTTCCCACCGTTGCGCACGTATTCGGGATACTTCTGCAGGTGCTCGGCGATCGCGCCCAGCGAGAAGCGTCCACCCGCTGCGACGAACTTCTGCTGGATCTCGACACTTCCGCGCATCAGGTCGACGGGTCCGTTGTCGTTGACCCACTGGTAGACGGCCTCGTGGCCGAGGATCTGCTTTCGGGCGTTGCCGATCCCGACCTCGGCGATCTCGGCGATGAAGCCGTGCATGCCATGCTGTCCGCCGCGGTTGGCGGCGACCACCTCGAGGTCGATCTTCCTGACGGCTTCATCGACACTGGTGAGGGCGTCCCGAAGGCGCTCGTCCTGCTGGCTGAGCGCGCTCAGAAGGTTGTCTATGCGGAGCTGGTTGAGATAGCTCACCCAGGAAGCAACTGCCTGCTCCTGGGCGCTCGTGACGAACTCGGCAGCGTCACTCACTATCGGCATCCTGTTCGATGCGCATGCTCAGCATCGTCGCGCACGACTTCGTGTTGTTCACCAGCGTAGCGAGTGTCGACCGCTCGGCAGGAGCGAGCGCGTGGAAATCGGCGCGGAAGTGCACCAAGGCTTCGCCGTAACTCTTTACCAGCCCTTCGCGGAGCGAGGTCGTCCGCTGGAGGAGGTCGTCGATCTGAGCATCCATGCCTTTGACGAGGGTGGTGTTGTGCTTTATCGCAGTCAGCGCTTCGTGCTTCGCCTCTCGATTCTCGAACTTCTTCTTCGCGAACAGGGCGATCGACGCGAGTAGGGTTGCGCCCGCGATTGTCCAGCCGATCGGGCCGGCAAGCGCGAGCAATGTAGTGCCTGCCGCAGTGCCGCCGCCACCGGCGGCCAGCGCGCCGCCACCGAGCCACGCCAGTGCTGCCTGGCTGGCTGCCGCCCCGGAAAGGGTCGAGATCGCGGTGCCGGTCGACGCTGTCCCGAAGGTGGTGGCGACCCATATCGCCGCCGACGGTGCCAGGCCCGCTACCGCGGTGCCCGCCGCGAATCCGGCGCCGACGCCAGCAGCCGACAACCGCGCCGCTTCCAGCACTTTCTGAGCGAAATCCTCCGCGTTCAGGAACCGTTTCCGATGTACCTCAATCTCGTCGAAGTCGGTATCGAATGATTTCGGGGTGTTGGCGATGCTGTTCACCAACTGCTCGACCAGCTCGATCAGGTCCGTCGAACGTTCGCGCTGACGCAACAGAGACAGGCCCCTGTCGGCCATCGCCGTGAAGACGCCGTTGTATTCCGCCACGGCCACTTCGTAGGGGTCCGGCCCTTTCGCAGTCAGCTTCTCGACCCTGCCTGGCAGCGTCCTTGACGTTGCCGACCTGCCCGACGAACTGCGATGAAGCGGTTCGCGCCGCCTTGCCGATACCGTCGACGGTCCTGCCGCTGCCCTCCTTGGCATTGCCTACGTCGAGCTGTTCTACCATCGCACCCTCCAACACCATTGCGGCTCAACTACATAACGGAGAATATCGACCACATAGGACAGATTGGACGGGATGCACACTGCGATCCACAACTACGCCGAACTCAAACCGGTCGATGAGACCGTATACCGGATTTTCACGGGAACCATCCGCAGCGGGGATGGGGATGATGCAGGGGACGATGCGGCGTGAGAATGACCCGGATCGTCCCCGTGTTCGTGACATCGTTTCCCGCAGAACTGGAGCCAGGCCACCTTTACGTGTCAGCCCAGTTCTCCACCGCCGCGCATCTGTGTGCCTGCGGCTGTGGCCGCGAAGTCATTACGCCTCTCTCACCGGCCCAGTGGGTGCTCATGTTTGACGGCACGGTCACGATAAGGCCATCGATCGGGAACTGGGCGTTGCCATGCCAACCCACTACATCATCGACCACGGCAAGATCCAATGGGCGCGCAACTTCACCCGCGACGAGATCCAGCTGAACCTCGAGAGGGACGATCACCTCCTCGACAATGTCCAATTCATCCCACGAGCCTCGGTGGCGTCGCCTACTTCGACGTCTGACTGAGTCACTGACCCGAGGGCCTTCACTGAGCCTGTGACCTGCTGGTTCTTCGTGAGTTGGATGCTAGGGCAGGTCGCCCAAGTGGAACCCGCCCGGTTTCTCCTGTCGCGCAACACAATCGGTTAACGACCTGAGACATCGCGACGTCATCGTCGTCAGGTGGTCGCAACCGGTCCCACAGTCATTCCAGGCACCCAGGGTGTGTCGCTCGCCAACCGCAGCGCAAGGGTTTCGTTGACACAGTCGGACTGGGGGCAAAACGATTCTCGCCCGGCGCGGTCGGTATCCAGTGCCGTGGCGAACGTGTCGGACAACCGCGCCCGGAAAACTGAGTTATCGCGGCGGGGAGCATTCAGGGGAGAAGTCTGAGTTCCCATTCCGGCGGCCATGGTTTGCTCAGCTCCAGCTGATCAACGGGTTTCCGCTGATAGTCCTGGCGTGGGCCGTCCGGGCTCCACCCGTCGAGATAGAGACGCAAGTCGTCGACACCGGGCTCGATGTCGAACGGCATGTTGGCCAATGAGTCTGGACCGGTTGTGGGATCGAGTTGATCCGCCAACTCGCGGCCGACTGCGCACCAGCTACGCAGGTTTGCCGCCGCGTGCGGGTCGTTCACGTGGTCTGCAGCAGTAGCGGTGTCGTCAAGAATGCTGCAGATTTCTCGAAGGTCCTGTGCATTACGCCAAGCATCTAGAGCCGCGACCATGGTTCTATGCTGGAGCATCGCTTTCGCCCGCAGATGCGCGGAAGCCATGGCCAATTCCCACTGTCGCCGCTCCTCCAAGCGCTTTTGATTCTGTTGCGCCAGATACGCCAAGTGCTTTCGATAGCTGTCCTCTGCTCGGCGCTCGGACTCGGCGAAGCTGGCTTTGACGTCGGTGATGATCTTGCGGATGCGCCGTTCGAGCGGCGAACGCTTTTCGTCCTCCCAGGTGTGGATGTTCCCCATGCTCGGGTGCGCGCCGATCTTCAGCTGCAGCTTTCCTGTCGGTGTCGTCTTGCTGTAGGAGGACCTGATCTCCCAGTAATCTGCGGTGCGCCCGGACGCATTGAGGTATTCCTCGGTGAGGCTCAACTCCCACTGTTCGGTGCCAATGCGGTAGCCCAGCTTGGCGTGTTCGCCGCGACGCGCCAGCCGGACTTCCTGATCGTGCTTTGCCGCTGCGGCATTGAGATCGAGCAAGAACCGTATCGCCCGGTCTCGCTGTCCGTCGCTGACCTGTAGCGCTGCCGGATTCTCGATCAGCAACTGGCGCAGATCCTGTTGTGGAACCTTCTTCTTCGCCGCCTTCGACTTCCGCGCTTTCTGTCGAATCCGGTACCAGTCGGTGTCGTTGTCCTCGTCGGCATCCAGCAGGCGTACGACGATATCGCCGTCTGATCGACCGGTGTATCGGAGCATTTGGCCGTCCGGCACGAGTCCTCGTTGCCGCGCAGCGTATACAGCGCCACGATACGCAGCTCGTGTCTTCTCGTCCGGCTCCGTAATCCGCACGGTCCCGGTCGATGTCGTGCCCAGCCGACTGATCAGAAGCTCCGCATTCTCTGAGTCACCGTAGGAGTATCCGCCCGATGTTTGATCGCATTCGGGATGATAGCCATGCTTCAGGTAGTACCTGCCGACATCGGTGATGCCGGCCGCGAAGAACCCCTTGCGCTTCGAGATGGTGACCAGCCCGCGAGACTGTAGTGCCCGGGCCGAGACCCGGTGAGGAGCACACTCCGGTTTGCTCAAGTCATCGCCGTCTGCGATCCGCTCCAGGAGATCGCCTTGCCGGTCAGTAAGTTGATCGCTTCGCCACACCATATGACCATGGTGCGCGGCCCGGCCTTCTAATGTCCGGGAGTTCGCACACGACACTTCGCAGCAGCAGGCAGGAATTCGGAAAGAGCGATGTTGTGGTGGTTTGCCGATGAATTCGTTTGTTACGGTGCTGGTTTCAGTTAGGGACTGCCCGGGGATGGCGCACTCGCGCTCGCTCAGCAGGCCATAGCATCGGCCTGCATCCGAAGCGATGCCACAAGAGAGTGACCCGAGTTCCGAGCCTGGTATGACCGCGGGTTCGAGTTAGAACAGGGGGAGTTGGTCTGGGTTGGTGGTTCGGCCGCGTGTGGTTGATCGGGTACGGGTCGTCGCCTTGGGCGATGTAGGCAGTCGAGACGTTGGTGTATTCAGTTCGGTAGGGGTGTGGTGTGGCCGGTTTGGTGCCTGTGGCGACTGACGGTTGTCTCGTAGCGCCGTGAATCGCGGCGTGCATGTTGGGATGTCGGCGAGAGCGCACTGTGATGAAACGGCAAGGCCACAGTTGATGCATTGCACGAGTTGGTGTTTCGCGCTCGGACACGGGAGACGTGGTGCGTCTTGGTATGCGGGGACGTGGCCAACCTTCATGAAGTGGTTCTGGAGTGCGATCCAAGTCAGATGCGCGAGTGCATGTGCGTCGATGACTGAGCGAGGTGATGCGGAGCCGGCGACCCGCTCGGCGGACGCGGCGGATGCGGTGGGTCGCGTGCGTGGTAGAAGGGCGTGTTCATTCCGGTCGCGTTCTTGTTGCCGGAGCATGCGGGTTCGGGTTCGGTTGTGTTCGTGTAAGAGTTCCGCGGCCAGCGACTCTTGCAGTGCTGTGGGGATCTCGATGCCGTGCGGGGTCAGGGTGAGCTCGTCCAGCGAGTACTGATGGGGTATCAGTTCGTCGTGGATACATGGAGGCAGGTGCGGGACTCGGTGGGCGATGTCGTCGCGAGCTGGTGGTTCGGGCCACAACGTTCGGTGTGGTGCGCCAACCATGAGGGTGATGGATCGCTGGTCTGGGTCGAAGGCCCATAATTGCTGTTGGTGGTCGGGATCGCTGAGGACGATCCGGTGTGGTCGGTTGGCGGGGTGCCACAGCCAGATGTCGACTACGCCGTTGTGGCGGTAGTCGCGGTGCCGGTTGGTCCATTCGGTATCGGTCAGGGGATACCCCTGGATCTCGATGGCGACCTCGCGCTCGTCGGCGAACACGACACGGACATCGGCACGGCGTTCGTGGTTGGGCAGCCATACCTCGGTTCGGACGTCGACCACGCCGGGCTGTCTTCGCGCCCATGTGACCAGTGTCGACTTGCTGGTCAGGTGCCACATGGTTTCGGGGTTGTGTCGACCGTCGGGCGGCGCACAGCCTGATGGGTGGGCGAAGTGCGGTCGGCGTTGGCCGGCCACGCGGGATCTGACGACGACGGGAACCCTGCGGCCGCGTTCGGCATAGCAGAGAGCGCACACGAGCGTCCGGTCACCTGCGATGCTCTTGTTTCTGAGTTCATGCGTACGCGGGTCGGTCGGATCCGCTGGCATGCAGACGTATTGGCCGCGCGCCAGATCGAGCGCGACCATGATTTCGTTGGAGGAACCCAACTCGAAACACCCCTGTCGAATAGGACGCCGAGCCTTCCGGCGATGACCGGAGGGCTGAGACGGGCCGCGCTATTCGAAGAGATTTGAGGTTCGGCTGAGGTGAGTGCAAGGAGCCTGAATCGGCTGGAGTATCAGTACGAGTATGTATCGCCGAGTGAGTTCGAGAGTTGAGTTGTGTATGCGGTGCGGTCCGTACTGACAGGGTAGGGATACTCGGGCTGCTTGTCGACATCGGTTGTGGGCGGACTCATTTCGGCAACAGGACTGTGGATGCCCGCTCACGTCGGGGTGGAGCACGGCATAGTTGGTAGATGGGGGATCAACAGGAACACCGATCGACAATGTCGATGCCTGAGGCGCGCCGAATCGACATCGATCCACCGGTTCGTGTTCGTGCCGAGGACATTCCGACACATCAGCGGACATGGTCCAGCGCTGCGTTGCGCTGCGCGGACTGTGAGGCGGTGGTGCAGGCGGTGTATCCGCCGCCGAAGGAACGGTCGCGTCCGCAGCGGCCATACTTCCGTCGCAAGCCGGAACCCGGCGGCGGTAATCAACATGCCCGGAACTGCTTCTATAACGTTGGCGAGAGGATCCGGGTGATACGCGACAGCAGCGGCGAGGCGCTGGTGCGTGACCGATCCACTGATGGGCGCCCACGGTACCGGTTGGTGGTTCCGGAAGCGTTCGGGCCAGCCGACCCCCGCGTGAGCGTCGGTGGCGGCAGCCAAGTAGTAGTCGAGAGACTGACCACGGTTCTTAACACTGCCGCGAAAATCGCTGCGCTGCTGGAAGACTACGCAGCCCGCGGTGCTGACCCCAACGTCGAGTGGATTGCCGAATGTCGGGGCGAACGCGTGGAGTGGCTGAACTTCCTCTACGTGCCACAGCGAATCTGGGTATTGCGCAACCGACTACCGGTGGGCGGCTCGGAGCTGACGCACCCGGTCGCGGTGATTTTTCTCGCGCAACAGAAGAAGACCACTCTGGGCAGACCATTCTTGTGGGGTATACCGCTGGTGAGCTATCGCTCAGCGACGTACGCATTGCCGCCAGAGCCGACGCAACCGAGGTCGGAGAAGCTGTTCGTGTCCGGTGATCATCAACTGCTACAGCATGCGTTCGCCGATGGGCTGGGGAAGTACTACATCGGATATGGCATGTGGAAGCGTGTCAGCTACCGCGAACCGAACCCACCGCGACTGACACTGGAAATGGACAACGCGGCCCAGATTGCACGGATTCCCGACGACATTGGCAGTGTGGCACCATCACGCTGGAAAGACTGGCGTCGCACTTCTTCGTGATCAGTAGCTGGCGTCCCGCACCAGCCATACCTGCGGCGCTCCCGCGTGGATTCGCCAGAGCCGGGAACCGTGTTGGTCATGAAGTCGGCACAAGGATTCGCCTGGATCCCATCGTTGACCGACGAAACCCAACAAAACCCGTTTATGCAGGTAGATCGATTCTGGTCGTCCCATGGCGGCACGCAATGTCCCATCATTTCCCGGCGTGACTTGGCGCCAAATCGTAGAAAAATCGTAGATCTGGGCCGGGATGTTGTGTGTCCGGCAACGCAGCAGCCGATGATGCCAGCCGGAGCATCGCGGGGGTCACATCACACGTTCAGCTCGTCCGCGACCGCCCAATCTCGCTGTTCTGATCACCAGCCGCCGCCCCCGGGCATGGTCGATGGTTGCTGAGTGAGGCGCCTGAACGGGGCGGGCCGCCTCTGGTCGCTTCGGAGCTGTTCACCAACCCGAAGTTGGAGGCGCACCGGCACGACGAATCAGATTTCTGGCCAAGGGCGATAGGGGCGTTCCGTCTGTCGTTCCCACGAATGGTGTGCGTCCCTGGCGGGGCGCGTCGAACAAGGGAACGGGGACGATCTGCGGCCTCGGGCGGGCGGCTGGTGATCGAAGCCGATTGCATCTGTGGGCTGGCGGTTGTCGTAGCGGCATACCTCGCATAGACCGTCGTCGCTGCGTCGGGGTGGTATCGGGCGGGCTTCGTTGGCGGCGCGGCCGATCCCGCGGGCAACACATGGCAAGTCATGGGTGTTGCGGACGGTGAAGCGGTCGTAGTCGGGGTCGTCTTCGCCGTATTCGGGTCCGTTCATGATGCGGTCGCGGTGGTAGGGGCGCGACGTAATAGGGGTGGTCGAATCCGCGGGGGATCGGCCAGTATTCGGGTTTGTCGTCGCCGTCGCTGCGGGTGTCGGTGTAGTCCTGGTGTTGTTGTGCCGCAGCGATTTCAGGGTCGGAGGCGAGGGGACGCGTGCGTGCGGGGTCGAATTGATCGAGATGGTCTTGTACGGGGACGGCACCCTGATTGCGCGGCGGCCGTCGTGTGGGGTGCATGGGGGTCGGCTGGTAGGCGTGCGGATCACTGTCGTTGCTTATCGATGCTGGATGCCTGGTTATCGTCCGACGAAGCCGCTGGTGGATTGAGCACCGCGCGCAGGTCACGAATCGCGAGAAGCGTGGCCTGGCAGGAGCGCAGTAGCTCGGCGACCGCGAGCGGCACCTGATTCGCAGCCTGGAGCACGAGAACGATCAGGGTGATGTACACGATTGCTTCGGTCATGCGACCACGATCGGCGAGCTGACCGTTCGGACGCATTCGGCGAGCAGAACCCGCCGAAACGACCTGGTACTCAGGAAGAGACGCGCATATCGTCCGAACGAAATCGAACGGCAACTGGTAGGTGACACAGCTTGAGAATCGATCCCGAACGCATCAGCACCCGCAGTGACCTACACGCCGCACTCAAGACCCTGCATGACCACGACGGCCGTTCTTACCATCAACTCGCGGCCGATTCGGGCGTAAGTGTCGCCTCGGTCTATGCCTGGATCAAGCAGGGGCAAGTGCCTCGCTGGTCGACGTTGCGGCCAGTACTGAAAACGTGGGGCGTGCCACCTACCGAGATCGACCCGTGGCAGACGGCGCTCAAACGGGCCAGCGTGTCCGTCGGCAAGCCGTTGACTGCACAGCTCGATCCGTTCGAGTTCGAAGTCCATCAGCCGATCGCAGTGGCCGGTGCCGGTGATCTCCCGCCCCTTCCGCCGTACGTCTCTCGTGATCACGACGCCGCACTGGCTGACACAGTCCAGCGTGTTGTGCAGGGCGCGAGCGAAATGGTGGTGCTGGTGGGTGACTCATCGACTGGCAAGACCACGGCGTTGTGGGAAGCTCTGACTCCGCTCCGTGCCGCGCCCGGATGGCGATTGTGGCATCCGTGGCAGCCGACTCGCCGCCAAGCGTTCCACGACTCGATTACACGGGTCGGTCCCCGCACGGTGGTGTGGCTGAATGAAACCCAGGAGTATCTGAGCGGTCCAGACGCCGAACATGCAGCCGCCGCGCTGCACGATCTGCTGTCCGACGCCAGCCGAGCTCCGGTACTGGTATTGGGCACGCTCTGGCGCAGCCATCACAAAGATCTCTGTCGCGAACCGATGTCGTCGGTGTCGAAGCTGCTGAACGGCAAACTGATCCCTGTGCCGGAATCGTTCTCCGGCAACGATCTTGCCGCGATTCGTGACGCCGCGGACAGCGACCCTCGGATTGCTGCCGCTGTCAAAGGGGCCGACAACAACCAGTTCACCCAATACCTGGCCGGCGGGCCGGAACTGGTGAACCGATACCGATTCTCAGCGTCACCAGCTGCCAAGGCTGTCATCGATGCCGCGATGGACGCCGTACGGATGGGACATACCAACTCCCTCTCATACGACTTCCTGCACCATGCGGCGCCGTACTACATGACCGACAGGGACTGGGGGCAGGTCACAGAGGGCTGGTTGGACCGAGCGCTCGTCGAGACCAACGAGCCCTGCAAAGGAGTGCTCGGGCCCCTTACTCCTATCCGGCCGCGGCCCTCGGATCCGACCGAGCAGCAGACACCTGCCCTCAGCCGCAATGGTGTTGCTGCTGGTGCCGACTCCATGAGGTACCGACTGGCCGACTTTCTCGACCAGTACGGCCGAAACCACCGCAGCAACGGGTTTCCGCCCAGCGGCTTCTGGGCGGCGGCCACCCAGTACGCGCGCCCGGACGACCTATCTAGCCTCGGGCAATCGGCCCGGAAGCGCGGCTTGTACCGCACCGCCGCCCAGCTTTGGAAGAACGCCACCTGCCACGGCGACGCTCGCGCGCTGTACGAACTGCTGCGCCACTTCAGAGCCCTGCAGCTGCCTGTCCACGGTCCCATAGCATGGCTTGCCCAGAAGATCCCTGTCGACCAACCGGGCATCGTGGCTTCGCTGCTGAACACGATGCTGGAGATGGGGGTAGCTGACCAGATCGCCACGCTACTGGCTCGCAACCCCGGCGCACACAGCGTCCTGGACGACCCCCACTACGTGTTCTTCTTGCTGACTGCGCTACGAAACGCGGGGGCGCACGACCAAATCTCCGCTCTGCTGGCACGCAACCCTGCCGGGGACTGTGCACTCGACCGCGAAGTGGGCGTTCGGCTTCTCATGAACAAACTGAACGAGCTCGGAGCAGTCGATCAGGTCGCGATTCTCGCCCTACGCGCCATCGAATACGTGGCTATTGAAAACGCCCAGGCTGTATCGGAGTTGTTGACGACGTTGCGCGAGGCAGGAGCCGAGGCTCAGATCACCGCGCTGCTGACGCGCAACCCGGCTGCACGCGTGCCAATCGATCAGCCGCGCCAGGTCGCCCAACTGCTGACCGCCCTCGGAGAGGTCGGGGCGGATGACCAGATCGCCACGTTGTTGGCCCGCGATCCCGTCGGACACGCTCGCCTCCAGGACCTGTACGTGATCGACTTGCTGGATGCGCTGTACAAACTCGGAGCCGACGCAGAGGTCACGAGGTGGTTTGCCCGCGATTTCGTGGAACACGTTCCAGTCGATCATCCGGACTGGTTGACCGTCGCGTTTGAAGTACTGCATCGCGTCGGCGCTGGACAGGCGGTCATCACCCTGGCCCAACGCGCCGTCGAGTGCGTCCCGCTCACCGGGTATGCCCTGGGTGACCTTCTCGAGATACTGCAGAGAACCAGGGCAGCTGACCAGGTGGCGGCGCTACTCGCACGCAACCCCGCCGAACGCATCCCGCTCGCCAAACCTTACGAAGTGGCTTTCCTGCTATACAAGCTGCGGGATGCTGGTGCCGATGACCAGGTCGACGCCCTATTGACGCGTAACCCCGCCGAACTTTTACCACTCGACAACGTCTACGACATCGGCGACTTATTGCACGCACTGCTGAAGATAGGGGCCAACCAGCAATTCATCGCATTGGCGAACCGCGCCGCCGAGCATGCGCCCCTCGACAAACCATTCGAGGTCGCCAATCTACTAGACGTGTTGTCGGAATCCAACATGCACGCGCAGATAGCCACCCTTCTGAAACGCGATCCGGCCGGACGCATCCCTTCCACCGACCTGCATGGTGCCGGTGATCTCGCGATCACGCTCAAACACGCCGGGGCAGATGCGCAGGCAGCCGACCTTGCCAGACGTCTGCCCGCAATCGGTGAGTTCGACGATTTCATGGCTATATGCAATGACAACGAGCGGTTCCGGTTCGGAATTCAACCTGAAACCATGCCCGCAACACCGTGGGCGTGGGACAACCTGAATTGAACTCACTGTGCCGGGTGTGATCTGACACCTGGCCTTGAGCACGATTTCACTTCATGTCCGACGGTTTGGTCCGGCTGCCGGGAATGGCTACGGCAACGCCAGGTTTCTGGTTCGAGTCCAGATGGGGGAGCAAAATCAGGCCCCTGACCAGGCAATCTGGTCAGGGGCCTGATTCGTTTCATCCGTTGGATTGGACCATTTCCAAGAAAACACCAAAAATTCAGCGCTACAACGTTCGTCAGCGGGCCGCCGCGCCGAATCCCCGCTCCAGCACCGCCGATGAGTTCGGTGCCTGCCGGGGTGACGCGATGTAGTGCCGCTCGGTGATCCCTCGCGGGAGTGCCCCAGCTCGCCACTGGCCGCGTGGTTTGATCAACTCGGTCTTGTAGAGACCGTGGATCGTCTCGGCGAATTGTCCATCTCGGGATGCGCCCTCTCGATTTGGCTGTCGCTTCGACTTCTGGACACGTCTCCGTCAGGTGAGCAGGGCTTGCAGGACAGCGTCGTTCTCTTGGAAGACCGCCCTGCCGGTTTCGGTAAGCGCCACTGCCAGCTCCGCCGGGAGTACAGGCGGAAGAGCGTTCAGCGACACCGTTGACGGACAGGATCCGGCTTGTCGGACGACCTCCTCGTTCATCCCAACGATTCGCGCTCCATAGAGATCCCGGATCTGACCGGCGATGATCAGCCCGTCCCGGTCGAGGTCGCCCGAATAGGACAAGGGCACTTCGCAATCGAGGGCTCGTTGGAGGAAAGCGTGATCGACGGCTCGTAGATGCCCACTGGTGCAGGCCAGTGGCTTGGTAAATCCAATTGCAAGAGCTGCTTCGAGAACCGATGGATTTTCAACCACAAGTAGCGGAGTTGCCTCGAGGTCCGGCGGATGGACAGTGAGGTCGTACAGGGTCAGCGGCAGTGGTCCCCCGCCGAGCCGAAGGCGTTGGTCCACGATCCCGTTTCCCGAGGCCTGTAGGTTGAGCACTAGCACGGACGAAGAGAGGCGGTCGGCGAGAATGCCGACTCGGGCCAGTAGAGCACGCACCGCGTCAGGCCGGGTGGGTTCCGGCTCGTCGAGTAGCTCCGCAACTGCCTCCACCAGACGCCGTCCAGTGAGGGTGTCCAGATCGAAGGCGTGGGGATCGCCTGCGCAGTCGTGCGCTAGCTTCGCCAAGGTCAACGGTGCGGCCACCGATCCTCGTAGGGTGTCGATCGCGATCAGGGCGGCTTTGAGCCGTTGACATTGCAGAGCGATCGCCTCGATGTCCGACTCGGCGACCCCGCTGGCACAGATCCGGCGAGCCAATCGTGGAACCGCCGCCAGGTCGGATTCGACCTGAGCCCAGAGCTGTTCTCGCGCAGTGGCGCTGACCGCGCGAGCCAGCGCTCGGTTAACCACTGGCCGACCTACCGCCAGGGCCGCAATCACCGGTAATTGCTCGGGATCCAAACCAAAATGGTCGAGTAGTTCTCGCAAGGGCACCTGCGTTTGGTTGCCCGCGGTCGAGACCGCCGAGTTCCCACGTCGGCGACGGGTGCTTATGTCGAGCCAGTTCCTCAGTACAGCCACACCACCGGCAGGCATGTTGGAAACGGTGATCGTCGCGATCCGTGCTGGTTTGGTTCCTGCACAAAGTCGTTCGTGAACCGCCTCCCACAGCGGGAGCAGATCCGCGTCATCGGCGAGCTCTCGGACGGTGTGTGGCATTTGTGGTTCCGTCACGACAGTTCCGCCGTGTTCCCGATGCCTTCGGCGATCAGCACTGGCTGACCCGAACCGGTCCAGAGCCAGGGCATCACGACCCGCACATCACCCGAGTGAGTCACCTGAGCGATCATGACCCGTTCAGCCTCGGCCTTGAGCATGGCGCTCATCTCCGGCGCGGTCGAGAGAACATCGAAGTTCCATTTCCGAAGCAGCGCCAGCAACTTTCGGACGTTTTGCGGGTCGAACGCGGCGTTCATCTCGTCGACGAACAACAGCCGCGGGCCTTGGTAGTCCGGTGTTCCGTACATCGACCAGGCGGCCGCCAACAACGGAAGCATTGTCGCCAACCGCATTTCACCGGTGCTGAACGAGGCGAGCGGGTTCGTGCGGGCCGTGAGCGGTCGGAATACCTCGGTCGCACCGTCGCCGAACGAGGCATGGGTGACCTTGATGTCCCACTCGTGCCAGACGCGGTAGTCGAAGGTATGCGCGACGCGGGCCTCCCAGGTGTCTCCGGTCGCGTCTTCGAGCCGCTGGCGCAGCACGTCGTACATCTGCTGGAAAGTTTCATCCGACGGCAAAGCACTGACCAGCTCGATCATCTTCTGAGCGTCGGGATCGGACTTGACTTTCCAGTCGACTTCGACGCCTACTCGAGCCACACCTGTGCGCACGCCGGCGAGCGTGGCGCGGATCTGCCGGACCAGTTCTTGCGCGGCGGCCCGACGGGTGGCGATCTCTCGGCGCAGCGCCGTGAACATACTCGTCTTGAGCGTGTTCTTCACGTCGTCTCGCAGGTCGCGCTGCAGCTGCTCGGCGGTCTGCTGCAGCGTCATGACCGTCTCGTGCAGGTCTTCGCCGATCAAGGCGTCCGGGGCGGCGACGACCGCCCTGCGCCAATCGGTTCCCGGGATGGTCTGCAGCGTCACCTGCCGGTCGAATCGGACCAGCTCGGTGCTGGTCTTCTTGGCTTCGGCCTCCAATCGGACGCGCCGATTCTCGAGCAGCTTGGCGAGTTCGTCACGGGGGTAGGCGCGCGGCTCGGCCGCCAGCATGCTCGTGCCCCACGCCAGGGCCGCGGTGAGATTGGTCGGTCGCCCGGCCACGTCGACGGGGATGTCGTCGTCGACGGTCGCGATGTGCTCGTCGACGAGCCGATTCATCTGCCGCAGGCATCGTTCGCGCCCCAGTTCTGCCTGTTTACGTTGCGGCGCAATGTTTTCGAGGGTGCTGCGCGCACCCGACGCCGCCACTTCGGCTCGATGGATCTCGTCGCGGACTTCTTCGGCATGCGTTTGCGCGTTCTCATAAGCTGTCGTCGACTCTGTAAGTGCGTGGCGCAGCTGCTCGTACGCGGCACCGTGAAGTTCGCGCATCTGGGCGACGGTTGCGGCTTCGGACAGCGCCTCCGCTCGCGCATTGGTCGCTTCCTCTGACTGCCTGTCGGCGCGTTTGTGGAGCTTGAGCGACGTGGCGGTCGATGTGCGTGCTCGGGCACACAGGTTCAGCGCTCGGTCGATGCAGCGCTGCCAGGTGTGTACCTGCTCGAAAAGCTGCGTGAGCGAGCTCGAGAAGTTCTTCAACGCGGCGCGGTCCGTCGGCAGCATCCGGCCCTCGCCCAGGTCCACCGCCCGGTTCAAAGCCAGCAGCGCCTGCCTCGACTTGGCCTGTGCTCTACGAAGCCGTTCTGTGGTGGTGACGACCTGGGTTCGAGCGGTGGTCAACTGTTGGGCGGCGTCGTCCTCTTCGGCAAGGGCGTCGAACAGGACTTCCAGCGATGGGAACCTGCGCTGATCGTCGTCGGTGCGGTTTTGTGCCGCTGCCGCGTCCTCGAGCCGTGCTGCGGCTAGGACCGCGAATTCGGTTGCTTCCTCGGCCTTCTCGGCTGCGTTGGCCGCCGAGTCTTCGGCCTGCTGTGCCAGTGCACGCGCGGTGTCGACTTCGTTGCCTACGGCGGCGAGGGAGTCGGTGCGGGCGCGTCGCGCCGCGGCCAAGGTGTCGCGGACGGAACGCAAATCGGCGTCTGCGCGTGAATGGCGTTCGGCGGCTTCGTGATCAGCGGTGTGTGCGGCGCCCTGCGCCGTGCGCGCGTTCGAGCGAGCGGCCTTCCAAGGCGCTGACGAGGGTAACGATTCCTGCTCGGCATGCGCCTCGGCTATCGCGTCCTGGCATCGCTGCCGTTCGAGCAGGGCGGATTCGAGTTCGGCGGTGAATCCTTCGAGCCGGGTTTCGAGATCGGCGATCCGTTCCGCGCGAGCTCGTTCTCGTGCTGTAGTCCCGATGTAGCGACAGGTGTAGTTGGTCGGCGCGGCTGCGGTCAGCACGCCGGACTGAACAGTGGTGCCTTCCACAGAATCGACGAAGGAGATGCTGCGTAGCACTGACACTGTCACTGCCGGGTCGATCGGGCTGTCGGGTTCGACGGTGAGTAGATCGGCGAGGTTGGGTCCGTGAACGGGTGGGTTGCCCGTTAGAACGGTGTCGCCGACGCGTGCCCGGCCGTCTGCGGTGACGACGGCGTCCAGGATCCCGGAAACCAGAAGTGCGCCCTCGCAACGGTTTCGGAGGTCAGCGGGGATATCGTCATAGAAGTTGATCAGCGACCACAGCGGACTGCCATCCGAACGGGTCCGCCAGTTCGGGGCTGTCGGCGGAAGCGGCGCTCGCCTGGCGTCGAGGAGCTCCGCGCTCGTCTCGTCGACCCGTTCTCGGCGCTGGTCCACGTCGTGATCGGCCTCGGCGAGCCGACGGTTCAATCGGGCGACCGCGGTTTGGGCCGCCTCGGCCATCGCCGCCTGTAAGGGTCCGTCGTCGTAGTCGGCGAGCACCGACAGCGATCGATCGGCGACAGCTACCGGGGGCGTGGTGCGATCGAGCCGATCCTCGCTTGCCTGGGTTCTGGCCGCGCTCAGCTCGGTGAGCATCTCTTGCGGATCGGTAGTGGGCAGTTGCGACCTAATCGTCCAGTCGCCACCCAGGTGCTGCAGGCCGGATCGCCAATTCCGGACACCATCTGACCAGTCGACGAGCGCCCGCAGTGCCTCCTCAGTACGGTCGAGTTGCTCGACGATCGCCATATGCCGGTGCTCCCGCGCGGCGTCGACCAGACGGTCGTGTTCCAGCTCGGCCTGGCGTTCGGTGCGGGCCTCGGACTCGTCGGCGATGAGGTTCTGCTGGCAGTGCTCGTCGTAACGAGTCTTCACCTTCACGACAGCGTCGGCAGCTTTGTCGGCAGCCGTCTTCTGGTCCGAGGCGAATGCTGCGGCTCGGTTCGCGGCGTCATCGGCAGCGGTTTTGCGAACGCGGTGACCGGGGACGTCGAGCCGATCCCGAATTGCACCGGCCTGCTGGTCGAGCCACGCCGTGAGCCGCGCCGGATCGACCCGGCCCTCGATCGGGTCCGGTTCGAGCAAAGCGTCGGGTACCGGCGGAAAGAATTCGGTGGTTTGCTGCCATGCGGTGATCGCGGTGTCGAGTTGCTGCTCGATCGTGCTGCGCGCCGTGACGCATTCGGACAGTGCGGCGTCGCGTCGTTCGGCCTCATCCTGCGCCGCGCGGTGCTCGTCGGCGGCGTCGGTCGCAGTCCGATTCGCCGCACCCAGCGCGCCGAGCGCGCCGCTGACCTCCTCGACCTGGCCTCGACGCATACGAACCCATTCCAAGGGGGTGGTGGCGATTTCGTCGACCGGAATGTCGCTCGATGCCACGGCATCCGGATCGAGCTGGTCAGGACGGGCCAGCTCCTCGGCGGTCGATACGAGTCTTGTCAGAACGCTCTCAGCAGCGATTGCGCCGCCGGTCCGGGACAACTCTTGCACCGCCTTCGTCAGGCTCTGTTGCGCTGCGACGGCGTCTCGATCGGCCTGCGCCGCAGTCGCACTCGCGGCGACCGCGTCGCTTCGTCCTTGCTCTGCTCGCTCCTCGGCGGACGCCGCGGAGGTGTCCAGGTCCTTGGCGCGCTGTTCGAGGTGGGGGAGTTCGGCACCGGCATGGTCACGCAAGGCTGTCTCGGCGGCACGAACTTCGCCCTCGAGCCGGGAAACCTCGAATTTGGCCTGCTTCAAGGCCTTCTGTTGTTGCTCGATGATCGATAAGGCGTCACCGAGTTCTTTTTCCGCGGTTCGCTCGGAACGGGTGAGGTTGTCGAAATCGGTGTTCGCCGACCGCAATGCCGCGGCGACGGTCAATGCGACCGCCCTCCGGTATAGCTCGTACACCCGGTCGGTTGCGGCGAGCTTCTTCGCTTGCTCCGTCGTGTCGGCCAGTTGACTCTCCAGGGTGGCGATTCGTTGCATCGCCGTGGCGATTTCGCGCATCTTTCCCTGGTCGAGGGCGGGCAACGCACTGGTGAGCACATCGAGCATCTCGCGTGCGGAGATCTTCTCCGCGGTCCGGACGCTGCGTAACGTGCGCAGGACACTGAGCAGCGCGTCGTATTGGAGTTCGTCGAGCGGTGCGAACAATCGTGTGCGCACCGCCGTGCGGTATCCCAACTCGGCACCGATGGAACTTAGGTGCGCGGCCGCTTTCGGCCTGAGACGCTGTGCGTCGGTGAAGAGTTCGCCGCCGCGGGCGGCGAGTTGCTCGGCCAGGCGGTCGATGGACACCGCGTTGCGGTCGATCTGGAGGGTGAGTTCTTCGCCGACTCTGGCCGGGACCAGGAAGAACGCGCGCAGCAACGATTGCCCGGACGAGCGGAGCCACAGACCCGTCGTCACATACTCGGTCGCACCGGTGACGGGATCTGTTCGGCCGTATTCGAGCCACCACACCCCCGTCTTGTCGTCCTTGTCACGATTGTCGGTATGCCGACTCATCAGGGTCCCCGCCGCACGGCCGGAGACGCTGAGTGCGGTTTGCGAGGTGTCACCATCGAGCAGGACGGTGACAAGCTGGGAAGCGGTCAAGGATTTGCCCGAGCCATTGCGGCCGATGAACGCAAGCCAGCCGTCGGCGAACTGGAACTCCTCGTCGGTCCATTTCCAGCTGTTGAGCACCCCGGCACGGGTGGGCTGCCAGCGGCCAGTGACCCCGGGAATCCCGTAAACGGGTGAGTCCGTGGCGGTTTCGGTGCGAAACATATCCGTGGACATTCAGTGCGCTCCTTCGGAATTGTCGAACAGCAACAGCGGGGCCGGATCGACGGTCTTGTCGGTCGGCTCTTCGCTCGAGTCCGGGGCGTGGGCGTTGAGCTTGATTCGCCACATCCGCACCGCGGGGGTGGGCAGCCAACGGCTTTCGTTGTCGTTGTCACCCTCGGACGTGCCGTCGATCGGTGCGACTCGAATCAGGAATCCCGCATCGGCCAGCTCGCGCGCGGCAGCCTCCGCCAGCAGGGACAGCTGGACGTATGCCGCTGCCCACCGCGGTATCCGAGCCCGCACTTGCTCGAACAGACGCACCGCCTCGCCGATCTCAATGGGTCGCTCGTGCCCGTCGTCGGTCAGCGGGCGGCGCGAAAGGTGCTCGAGCAGTGCCAGAGCGGCTTGCCGTTCATTGCGTCGCCCGGTGGGAAAGTCCAGCGCGCTGCCGAGCCCGGAGGGATCAGTAACCTGCCACCAGTCGCGCCGGACAACACCCACCAACCCCAGCGCGTGCAGCACGTTGAGTGCGCGATTGCGGCCGGGCGAGGTTTGCAGGTAGTCGTCGCAGCGCGGGTCTGTTCCCGGGTCGTCGACCAGTCGCCGGATCGCCTGCTGACGTCTGCGGGTCGTGTCGTCGCGTCCACCCCGACCGTCCGGTGTCGAAATGGACTGGTCTATCGACGGGGACTCGGAGTCGATGTCCGCGGTGTCAGCGGTCAGGGCCATGGCGTGCTGATGTGGCGGAAGCTGCGACAGCTTGAGCAACGAGGGCGAGAGCGAAGAGAACTTCGCCGCCAGTCGGTCCCTCGACGCCGCGACGACTCCGTCACCGGTGCCGTCCTCGGCGGTCTGATCCAAATCTCCTTCGACGGTGACCGTTCCATCAGCCTCGAGCAGCCGAAGGGCGTCGACCAGGCTCTGCCGATTGGCGTGCGCTTCCCGCTTGGACACGCCATCGCCCGGCACCACCGCGAACTGCGGCAACAGACCCTGCTCGCTGTCGGCCGCGCACACCTGCGCCACCGCCTGCAACAGGTCGTTCAACGTCATCCGCGGTCGGCGCCACAGCTGTTCGCAGACCAGGGCTGCCACGATCAACACGAGGCGGGGCGCTACGGTCTGATCCCGGCCCGATCGGCGCAGTCGCGGCCCGCGCTCGCCGGGCACGTCGTGCCTGCGTTTGTGCAACCGGACCATGTCGGCCGGTTCGTAGACGTCCAGAGTCCACCCGAGTTCGGCGGCGAAGAACCTCGTCAGCTCGCCGCGTCCACGAACCGCGGCCCGATACAGCTCGGGTTCGCGTTCGGCCAGCAATCGGGCCTGAGCGATCAGTCGGCGCGCCGGCTCGGCGAGGTCGGGATCGAGCAGCGCGTCCTGTCTCATGCGACACCTGCATTCGCGGTTGATGTCGAGTCGGCCCGCACTGTCGGAGCGGGAAGCTCCGCCTCGGCGGACACTACGGTCACCCGAAGGTGGGGCGCGCTCAGCTCGCCTTCGTCCAGTGGCACTACCACTCGCTCATGACGGTCGACGATCCGGACGCCGATGAGTACGCCTGCTTCGTAGGCCTCGACTTGTCCGATTCCGGTGGCGGGGTCGATCATGTCCAAGGCCAGTTGCAGCGCGTCGAACAACACAGCTGCGGTCTCCCCGTCGAGTCCCGCGAAGTGGTCGAGTTCGACCTCGCCCGGCGTCAGCAACGCCGCCGCGCAGTGGCGTCGGTGCTGGGCTTGGGCCCGCGCCTGCATGAGCGCTCGCTTACGCTCCGCCGTGGCGTCGGCGACCTTCCTCGGTCGGCCACCGACGGAACCGTGCCGCTCGTGCTCACGCAGCGTCAACTCCACCGTGAACGGCACCTGGCCGGCTGCCGCTGTCGTGGCGTGGTCGACGTTCTCCTGCGCCGGGCCCGCCACGACATGCCACGCGGGCCAGTCGCCGAACGCGGCCGCGTATACCTGTCGAGCGCTCTCGTCATCGATCTGCTGATGTAGCGATTGCGCTATGGTCCGGAAATCGACCGACAGGTCCGACCCGCGCAGCCGCGCGTTGTAGCGGCGATCGACCGCGTTGAGCAGCGTGTTCACCGCACCGTATGCCGACTCGATGAGCCTGGGCACGCTGCCCTCCGGCACGAACCAGGCTTCCAACGCCGACAACAGTGACACCCGATCGGTGACCCAACGCTGCTGTGTGTGCGGCTCGAGCAGTCCCGCATGCGCGACTGCGCACTGCACGACATGCTGGTGACCGGCCAGCCGTAGCTCGGTGAGCGCCGCGTCGACCCGCACCAAGCCGCGGTCGTACTCTCGCGCGAACTGTCTCAGCGCCTCGACCACCCGGTCTCGGTTGCCGTCGAAGACCTCGTCCTTGGTGACATCGGACTGCACCAGCTGACCGAGCGCATCGTAGAAATCGGCTGTCACCCTTTGCAACTCGGCGATGCGCGTTCCGACATTGCTGAGGTCCGCATCGAGGAGACCATGCGAAGCCGGATCCTGGACGTGCTCCAACAGTGTTCGTAAGGTTTGCTCGACACTGTCGAGGAGTCGGCTCGGCAACTGCAACGCCCGGTCCGCCGAAGAGACCGCATTTCGCACCGCGGCGACGACAGCACGTCCTCGACGGGTCAGCGCCCACGCCTCCTGCCTCCCGAGGACGCCGTGGAAATTGCGAACAGGAGCCGCGAAATCTCGGAATGGCTCGGCCAGACCCCATTTGGCGAGCTGGTCCAGCAATGCTCTGAGCTCGGCCTCGGAGATCGGATCGTGAAAACCGACGGCCCGCAGCCGCTCTGTGATCTCGGCGAGGGTCGATCTGGGTCCGCGAGTGCTCAGTTCCTCCAGGGCTGCCAGCAGTGCCGAGTAGCGCTCGCGATACGGCTCCTCGGGTATCGCGAAGGCCGCCCAGTCACCAGGAACCACATTGCGCCACCACTCCGGCGATTCGCTCAGTTCGCCGCGACCGCGGCCACCTTTTTCAGTCATCCGGGTTCCTCCCCGCCCCAATTCAACACCGGCAGTTACCAATACGGTGTCAAGCGCTCGGCTCGCCACCATCGTTACGCCAGATCCTGCAGACCGCTGGCGAGGTCGGCGTGGATGAGCTCGTCGCGTTCGGTCGCCGTCAGCCAGCGTGCCGTTGACCCGGTGGGCTCGCGTTCGACCCACAAGACATCGTCGACAGCTTCGGCGACGGCGTGCAAGTGGCTGATCACCATGACGAGGCGGTCGCTGCCGGCCCTAGCGCGCAGCACATCCAGCGCCGCCTCCAACGCGGCCCGGTCCAGGGTCGCGAATCCTTCGTCGAGGAATAGTGAGCCGAGGCGCGGACCGCTGTAGGAGTGCAGCTCGGCCAGTGCCAGCGCGAGCGCGAGCGAGGCGAGGAACTTCTCGCCGCCGGAGAGCCGGTTGGCGTGGTGGACGACGCCGGAGCCGCGGCTGACGATTTCGAAATTGTCGGCGAAGCCGAACGTCTCGTCGGTCAACTGGCCTAGCAGTTCGCTGGCGATCCCCAGGAGCGCGCGGGTGTTCCAGGCGGTGAGGTGGCCGAGGAATCTGGCCTCGACGAGTTCGCGGCGCAGCACCTCCAGTGCTTCGAGGCGGGCGCGCCCGGCGGTGATAGCGAAGTCGAGATCGGCGGCGGGCTGCACTTGCTGTTGCGCTGTGCGCTGTTCGGTGCGCCAGTGCTCGGCCTCTTTGTCCGCCTTGGTCTTCGCCTCCACCAACGGGTGCAACGCATTTGGTGCCATCAGGTCGGCGCGATCGTCGAAACCGTCGATGTCAGCGAGCGTGGCGGCCTGTTCGATGAGACGGGCGACTGCGGTATCCGCGTGGAACCTGTAGGCGATATGAGCGTCGGTGAGCTCGGCGTCGAGAGCGGAGGTGACCTTCGCCAACTCGGCTGCGAATTCCCGGATCTCGGTGATTCCCGACCGTCTGGGCGGCTCGGGGACGCGATGGCGAATACCAGCGTCGAGGTAGGCGATGGCGTTGTCGGCGGCATGCGCCCATCCGTCGAGAGCTTCGCGCAGCTTGGTCAGCGGTGTTTGCAGCTGCGTGTGCGTCTCGCGGTCGAGAGCATTCCGGGCGGTGAGGACCGCGGTGTTCTCCGCTCGCGCGGCCTCTCGGGCTTCGGAGATTCCTCGAACCTCCGAGAGCCGGTCGGCGACCGCCGCGCCTGCCGCGGTCACATCGTCGGGCCCGATCTCGATCACCTCGTCGGGCAGTAGCGCCCGGATCCTGTCGGGTAGAGCACGTACCTGGGTTTCGGTGACGGCCACGGCTTTTGCCAGTCGCCGCGACGCCTCCCGGGTGGCTCGCAAGTCCTCCTGGTTGGTGGCCTCGCGTGCGCCCAGCGCCTTGCGATCGGCCTCGATCCTCGCGGTATGGCCAAGGGCTTCGGCATGCCGTCGTCCGACGTAGTCGGCAGCGGCTTGTTCGCAGGCGGTGATCGACGAGAGCAGTGGGCTGGTGATCGTTTCGAGTTCGGCACTGTGCTCATCGGTGTGTTCGGCCGAGGCGGTCATGGCGGCGGTCAGTGCCGCCCAGGCGGTTTCGGTGTCGAAGGATCCGCCTACCCGCGCGGCCAAGGCGGCGAGATCCGCGAAATCCTGTTGTACCGCGTTGCTGACCTTCTCTGCCTCCAGGTGCGCCGTTCGAACGGCGTCCGCGTGTTTGGGCACGGCGGCTTCGGACAGCGTGACCGAGGCTCGGGCTTGGGCGAGTTCGGCCGCGACTTTCTCGTATGCGGTCTTCGCTTGGCGCAGCAGCGTTTTCGCGCCACGCGTCTCGGCGGCGGTTGCCTCGGATGCTGGTTCGAAGGTGGCCGGCAGGTGTTGGTGGCATACCGGGCAGTCGTCTCCGGGACTCAAATCGGCGGCGATTGCGGCGGCCTGGTCGCGTAGTTTCAGCGCATCCAGTTTCGCCTCGACGGTCGCGACATCCTCGGCGGCGGAATCGTTTTTCCGCTCGAGGCCGCCGACCGTCTGAATATGGACGGTGTGTGCGTCGACGGCTGTGCGGTGGGCCCGAGTGGTTTCAGCGATGCGGCGGGCGGCCGTCGTCGCGGCGGTCACGCGGGTGCGGGTGGTGGAAGCGTGGGCGCGGAGATCGGCGGCCAGGCTCTCGGCGGCGTGCGCGGCGTCGATGAGAGGCTGGGCCTGAACGGCACGATGAGCCAGCTCCGTATGGGCGGCCATGATCTGCTCGGCGTCGGCCTCGAGTTGTGCGGTGCGGTCGACGATCCGCTGGCGTTCGCCGCGGTGCTCCGCGGTGCGTGTCGCGAGGTTGTCGAGGATCGCGGCGGCCTTGTTGAGCTTGTCCTGGCCTTCACCACCGGACTCGATGGCCGCGATCTGCGCGGCCAGGTTTTTCTCCGTCTTTGCGGCCGTCGCAGCACGTAGGTCCAGGGCCGCTCGTTGTGTGGCGATTCGAGCGGCGACAGGTTCGAGGGCGTCCAGGGCCTCCGTCGCTTCCCGCACCGTCCGCTCGGCGAGCCTATCGGCCGCGGCGGTCGCCGAATCCGCGCGGGAGCGCGTCGAGGAGATCTCTTCACGCAATTTCGTGATGACATCGATCGCGGTGTTCAGGCGCGCGGCGCGCGCTTCGGCGGCGTCGGCCGCGGTGCCGGCATCGGCGGCGGTTCGAGCCGGATCACTATGCATCGCTTCGCGTTTGATCTGAGCCTGTCCGATCAGCCCGGTGAGCCGAGTGGAGTGGTCGGCGGCGATCTGGCGGACGTCAGCAAGGGAATCGGTGCCGAACAGTTCACGAAGCCGGGTCGTACGCTCCTTGGTCGGGGCGACAAGCAGCTTGTCGAATTTGCCTTGGGGTAGTAGCCCGACGCGCAGGAAGGTGTCATAACCCATCTGCAGCACGGTTTTCAGGCGCGCGCCGACGGGTCCCACGCCATCGAGCTCCTCACCGGTATCCAGGTTGATCAGATGGTTCCGTCCGCCATTGCTGTTGGTGGCGTGCATCGTTCGGTGCACCTGCCAGCGGTGCCCGTCGTGCAGGAATACGAGTTCGACGCTCATGGCATCGGCGTTGTCGGCGATGAGTTGGCGCGGTTCGCTGGCGTCCCAGGCGCTCTTGCGGAACAACGCGAAGGTGATGGCGTCCAGCAAGCTGCTCTTGCCGGCGCCGGTGTCACCGAGCGCGGCGGCCAGACCTTTACCGGTGAAGTCGATGGTGACCGGCTTGGGGTAGCTGCGGAATCCGTTCAGCGACAGCGTAATCGGTTTCATCGCTGCGCCTCCGATCCGATGGTCTCGGCGTTGACCAGCAGCCCGGCGCGATCGACCTCGTCGAGGCCGTGCCCCGCGATGGCGGCGGTCAGTAGCGTTTCCTCACAGCACGGCGTTGGGTCGGTGGGATCCGGTTCGGCCTGCAGGTGAGCGAGGGTGGCCATGACTCGGTCCAGCGTGCGTCCGGTCACTTTGCGGTCAGCCAAATAGTCGTGCAGCAGGTACTCGACGCTGGGCAGTTCATCGGTCGAGGCCGCGCGGTCCAGCACGCGGCTCACCGCGCCCGGACGATGCTCCTCGATATCGATGATTGTCGCCCTGGGCAGCAGGGCCGCAAGGGTTTCCGGCAGCGACGGGGTGGGTTCGGCGACGTTGACCACTGCCTTCACCCAGGCGTCACCGATACGTCCCGCGCGTTGCCTGATCTCCTGCAATGTTCCGACGAGCTTGACGAGGCGGCGACCGGAAGTCAGTGGCACGACTTCGATGCGCGGATCGCGTCCAGGAGCGATTTCGGTCAGCACCACGCTCTTGATGTCGCGGGTTTCGCCGAAGTCCATCTGCAGGGGGCTTCCGGCGTAGTGGGCGGGAAAGCCGATGCTGTCGAGGCGCTGGGGCTTGTGGATGTGTCCGAGTGCGCCGTAGTCGACCGGTGGCAGTCCGGCGGCGGCGACGGCGTAGTCGGTCTGGAGGGAGATCGACCGCTCCGAATAGGACGGGGTGGCCCCCTCGACGAACAGGTGTGCGGCGAACACCAGGATGTCGCGCGGGCCGCGTCCGGCCGCCAGTCGGTGGTGGACATCGGCTTGCACCGCCCGCATCTGCTTGGCGTAGGAACTCGTCGTTGTCGCGGGGTCGGCGAAATCGTAGGTGAACCGATTGGGGTGGAGGTAGGGCAGCGCACCGATGCGGACGGTCAGATCCCCTGCGGCAGCAGGGTATTCGGCGATCAAAAGTCCATCGGGACGTGCGTCGGTTGCGAAACGTACGCGCGCCTCGGCGCCGCCGCGGGTGCCCATGTCGTTGAGGATGTACTCCAGGAACTTCAGGACGTATCGGGTGTCGTGGTTGCCGGAGACCACGACCACCGGCGCAATCTGTCCGAGGCGGCGCAGCGTGTGCGCCGCGCGGCGCATGTCGTCCAGACTCGGGCGGGGCCCGTCGAAAAGGTCGCCGCTGTGCACGATCAGGTCGGGGGCGAAATCGTCAGCGATGTCGATGATTTCATTCAGTACAGCGTCGAATTCGGTGTCGCGCCGATGACGGTTGATCTGACGGCCGAGATGCCAGTCGGATGTGTGGAACACGCGTCCAATCACGGGATTCTCCGAAGGAAGTAGCGGGCGAGGCTGTGGGTCGCCGCCGCGGTCTGGTGGAGTCGAGCGACACCGACCATACCGCAATCTCGGGAATATGTCTGGAGAATTTCTGGAACTCTGGTACGGTCGGCTCATGAGCAACCCGATGGATGTGTTGGAGAAGAGCATCACCGAGTTGCGCCGCGCAATCCGCGACGCAGCCGCGGCCGGTGATGCCGAACGGGTCGCCGAGCTGCGCGCCCAGCTTCGTCGCGCCGAACGCGCCTGGGATGCCCTCCTCGAAACCGACGAGCCCCCCACGGAACAGGCGGCCATCGAACGGCCGGAAACGCCTGTGCCCCATGCGATGATGCTGCCCGCGCGCGAGCACGTCCACCGGGCACTGATGCTCTTGCGCGCACCCGCGGCGCCGAAGCTGATCGTCAGCGTGCACGAGGCGTTCTTCCCCGGCGATCTATCCACTGCCAAACTCTCGAGCCTGCGCCGAGACGAGGAACGCTCCTACCGCGCCGCCCCCGGCACCCGCCCCTTCTACCTGTGCCCGGCGTTGACACACGACCTGCTCTCGCCCGCGCGGGCACTGATCACGATCAGCACCTGGCCACTGGAACAGAGGATCGTCGGTCCGCTGTCTCCACGCGTGGATTTCCTCACCGGCGCGATCCACATCGCCGAGGCGGTACAGGCCGCCCAGTCCACCGACACCGGCCCCACGCAGACGGCACTACGCCTACTCTGGCGATTCGCCGCCAACATACCCGGCGCGATGCCCACGGACCCGGCACTGCAGGGCAGTCGACAGGACCCCCACCTGGTCATCGCCGCGGCCCAGGCCGAGCTGGAGGTGCACGCCGCGTCCGATCTCGCGACACGCACCGGATCCGCGCGCCGGGCCCGCAAGCAGCTCAACGCCGACCAGCAGCTGTTCGGTGCGCCGCTGCAGCAGATCAGGCGTGCACAGGCCGACGCTTGACCCCCGCTCTCATCCGAATCCCCACCCATCACCTCGAGGAACCAACTTCCGTGAAGGTAGTCATCGACGAACGGTTGGACGCGCTGCGCGGGTCCGCGCCGCGTCTGACCTACAACGCCAGATCCCTGGCCGCACTGGAGAACAACCCGCGCTGCGCCCTCCGAGCCGTCCTGGACGCTTCCGGCTCCGACAAGGCCGCTATCGCCGCCCACGCCGGATACCCGAGTCAATTCGGCCAATCCATCTTCGCCATCACCCGCGGCAACAGCTTCGAGCAAATGGTCAAGGCCGACGGTTGCGCGGAACTGCTTCGCGTTCTGCGGGAAACCCTGGAGCTCACACCAAGCGAGGCCGGATACCGGGGCCTCGAGGACGTCGGTGGCGACGGCAGTCCCGCGGCTCGCCACGCCCGGACCACGCAGCTGCTGGTGGCCGCAGCACGCGGCGCGGGCGACAGCACTCTCTACGACCACCCGATGCTAAAGCTCGTCGTCGGCGGGCACCCGGTGTACCTCGAACCGGACTTGGTGGCCTTCCGCATCCGCGACCGCTTCCACGTCGTGGAGATCAAGAGTTTCCCGATCATCGACGGACAGGCCGATCCGGCGCTGGTGCGGTCGGCCACGACCCAGGCGTGCGCTTACATCATCGCGTTGCGGGCGATGCTCGCCGAGGCCGGGATCGAACCTGATGCCGTCTCCGAGAAGATCATTCTGGTATCGCCGAAGAACTTCACCAACCGCCCCACCGGCGCGTTCGTCGACGCGCGCAAGCAGGTTCGCAATCTGGCCCGTCAGTTGGCGCGCATCGAACGCATCGGCGACTTGGTCGAATTGCTGCCTCCGGATCTGACTTTCGACCTCGCCGCTGATGACACCGGAAAACCGCAGCGACCCGCCCACGAGTTGGCCGCGGCGCTGGATCAGGTACCGGCCACCTACCGTCCGGATTGTCTTAACCATTGCGAGATGGCGTTCTTCTGCCGCTCCCGCGCGCGGGCCTGCGCATCACTCGATGTTCTCGGACCGGCGGTACGCGAGCATCTCGGCGGGATCGACACCGCGACAATGGCACTTGGTCTGGCGCGCGGTCAATTGACACCGGACGACGACCAAACCGAGATGGCGCTGGCACTGCGGCACGCGGCTCGACTGCGCGCCGAGCTTGTCGGGTCGGCCGACGGTCCTTCAGCAGGGAGTATGCGATGACGAGAGTGTCGGCGCTGGCGCGCCTGGAAGCGATGGAAGCCATGTCGGCGGTGCCGCTGACCAAGTTCCGCCATCGACACCTCTCGGCCCGGCCCCTTGTGGTGGTGCCACTGGCCATGGCTGGCGAAGCCGGGTCGCCCTTGGCGGCGATCGTCGGGGTGTCCAAGAGGTCGCCGACGCTGCTGGTCGTTGGCCAGCCCCGCGACCGGGTTCAACGGTTCGCCTTCGCCGCTGACCTGGGTCGAATCGTCCTGGACTACATCGACTCCTGCCGCGTGGATCGCCGGGAGATCGGATCTCGCGGCCGCGATCAGGAATCACGTTCCCGATACACCGACGCCCCACAGATCCTGGTCCCCAACCCCGGTGGCATCAAATTCCTGGCCGATCTGGGTCGCGCCTGCCGATTCCGCAGCACCACAGGTGATTACCCGGTACCCGCCGGTGTACCAGAGCTGGGAATGTGGCTGACCTTCCTGGCCAACACAGCCGAGGAAGCCGGGACATCGATGCTCATGTCCGTCACCGACATGGTCAGCGAACACTGGGCGACCGGCCAAAGCACACTCGAGGACCAGAACCTCGCTGCGCTGATGGCCTGGATCGCGCCCCCGGACGGGCTCACCGTCGAACAAGCCCTGCTCGACGCCGAGAATCCCAGCGTGTGCCCACCCGCGGGTCCCGCGACCTCACCGGACTTCGACAATATCTACCTCGCCCACGCCATCAAACAATCCGACACCGCGCGAGCAGCGGGCGACCACGAAGCGGCCTCGGCGGCCCAGGCCGAGATGCGGGAACTGATCAACGAGCAGATCAAGCCGACCTGGCGGCTGATGTGGACCGCCATCTCCCTGCTGCGCGGTGTCCCCGAGGCGCCGCGAGCGGCCAAGCGCTTCGAAAGCGACTGCGCGTCCTTCACCGGCTACTCCGACTACCAGGACTCCGGGACCGCCCTGCCCCAACGCACCCGCGACAGCGCCATCGGCGCTGCGAAACGCCTGAGCAGACTCGAACGTGCCCTGGAAAATCTCGAAGCCGACATGGCCTTCGACGACCCCTACGTCCTGGCCGACCGACGCAGTGACGGAGAAGCATTCGCCGGAGTCGTGGTGGACGCCGAACCCGGCCGCGTCGTCACCACCGACAAGAACAAGCGAGTACCGCGTCCCCTCATCACCATTCGCACGCTCGACCCGACCCGGCTGGCCGACGACACCCGCCTGATCAGCCCATCCATGCCCGCAGGCCACAAGGCGGTGATCACCCACACCGAACCTGACGGCGAAGCGAGCCTGGTCACGGTCGAGATCAACGGGGGTATGGGCCGCGCCCTGATCCCAAGGCCCGGAACGGTTCCCGAACTCGGCCAGGTGATTGCGTACCTACCCGACCCGGGCTGGCGTCCCACACCGGTGTTCCCCGAACGGGACCAGACGGTTTGGACACACAGCATCGACGAGACGCCGGATCCCGACAGTTCGATACCCAACGAGGCCACCGCAGAGGAGTGGGGCGATGACAACTGACGACAAGGGCATCGATGCCGCCGTGGTGGCCGAGCAAACTACCACGGCGATCCTGGCCGACCTCGCGACGCGCGACCACAAAGCCGTGGTCGTGGACTCCCCGCCCGGGGCCGGCAAGAGCACGCTGGTGGTCCGAGTTGCCGGGCACCTCGTCGAGGGTGACGAGCGGCCGATCATTGTGGCCCAGACCAACAACCAGGTCGACGACCTCATCGCCCGCCTGGCCGCGCAACACCCCGACGTCGTGATCGGCCGACTCAGCGCCAGCACCTACACCGCACCACAAGCTGTGCAGGCGAATTCGACCGTCGCCACCGCTGTCGCCGATCTGAACGCGTGCCAGATCATCATCGGTACCGCGGCCAAATGGGCTACTGTCCGCGACGGCAGCTTCGGGTGGGCGATCCTGGACGAGTCCTACCAAATGCGCTCGGACGCACTGCTTCAGATCGCGGAACGATTCGATCGGGGCCTGTTCGTAGGCGATCCGGGACAGCTGGACCCGTTCACCATCGTGGGAACCGAACGATGGATCGGACTGCCCCACGACCCGACCCAGAACGGCGTCACCATGATGCTCCAGCACAACCCGGACACCCCCGAGCACCGACTGCCCGTGTCCTGGCGCCTGCCGCCCACCGCCGCCCCCACCATCGCTGAGGCGTTCTACCCATTCACTGGCGGCTTCACCGCCGGAATCGACACCGGCACACGTTCCTTGGAGTTCCGCACCGCAGCCTTCGGCAACACCGATCTCGACGAAACCCTCGCCATGGCCCTCACCACCGGATGGGCGTTGCACGAACTGCCCCGCCGCCACGTTCCCCGCACCGACGCTCAAACCATCCAGACTGCCGCGAACCTGGCCGGCCGACTGCTCGACCGTGGCGCCGTCGCCACCTGCGAGCGCCACCGCGACGGCCGCCTGCTGGACGCCACCGACATCGCCATCGGCGTCGCGCACCGCGACCAGGCCGACCTGGTCCGGGCCGCACTCTCCCGTACAGGCAACCCGAACGTGGCACGGGTAGTGGTCAACACCGCGAATCGGTTGCAGGGCCGCGAGTTCGAGGTCGTGATCGTGGTGCACCCCTTGTCCGGCCGCCGCGACGCCACCTCCTTTCACCTCGAGGCCGGTCGACTGTGCGTGCTCACCTCCCGCCACCGGCAGGCCTGCATCGTCGTTGCCCGCGAAGGAATCACCGACCTCCTCGACAGCTATCCCTCGACCGACCCGGTCCACCTGTCAGTGCCCGCGAAGTTCCCCGACGGCTGGGAGGCCAACCAAGTCGTGATGGCCAAACTCATCGCCGATCACCGCGTCGCCGCATGATCCCAGAAGACCAGGGCCAGGCACACGATCAGCCCGACAAGGGCTTGCTTGAGCCGGATGCATAGACATTGTGCACGTCCGGTTCTGAGGGGGCGGGCGCCCTTTACGGTGCCGGTGCGAGCAACACGATCGTCTGCGACTCATGCCTGTTCGACTACTACGGCGAGAGCAAGGGGTACCTGGCCCCGCTGGTAGGGCAGCGGAGTCGATTCGCGGACCTCGCCGCTCGGGCTGAGCATGGTCGGCCCGGCTCGGACCTGGATCAACCTCGGTAGCGAATCGCACCGGGGTTTCACTTGCGTAGTTGTTGCTGAGTAGGTTAGGTCCGCCAGCCTTGTTGGTTCATGTGTTCGAAGTAGGCGTCGTCGGCGGCTTGTATCTCGGCTTCTGATCTCGGCCTACGCTGTTCATCAAGGGGTTTCTGTTCGCCACCGCCCAGGTGTTGGAGTTGGTCGCGGATCCGCGGGTCGGCTTTGTTGACCAGATGCTTAACCTTGGCTTTTGCGTCAGCTCATGCTTTGCGGTGGCAGTGTCGCAGCACCCCGGCGAGTTGGTTGCTGGGTGAGCGCATAGCGCCTGGCGCGATCTGCAGATCGGTGATGTCGCCGTCGGCGTCGACTTCGACGAGTACTCCTCGTAGTTCGCCGCGGCCGCGTACCACAGCGATCGCTGCGGCGAGTTGCTGGCTGTGGCTGCGGATCTCGGTGAGTTCTCGTTGGAGTTGCCGCTCCCATTCCTGGATGTCTGTAGTCACTGTGGGCGGAGACCTTTTTCGGCGGGAACCGAGTAGACGACGTCGCCGGGTTCGATTCGAGACGACACCTCGGTGGAGAAGACGAGCGAGAACTTGCCCGGCGCGGGCTGGTGGAAGTCGAGCGCTTCCAGGACTCCCCGATAGGTTTTTCCGTCTTTCTTGCGCAACTCGACCTGTTGGCCCGCTGTGAAGTCGCCAACGGCCTGGCCGACGACGAACGGGTTCGGTCGGAAGCTGACCGGGAAGATGTCTTCAACATAGAATTCGCTCACTGCTCATTCTCCTTGCTTCCCAGCGAGATAGCGTTGCCAGAACGCTTCATCGGCGGCGTATGCCTCGTCTTCCAGTTCCCTGGTCACTGCTGTTCCTACTCTGCCTTGTGCGTACTGGTCGATGTGGACACGCTCGTGCACCAAGTTGCGCACAGTGTCTGTTCATCGGCAAATGCGCTGGGGGCCAAAGCGATATGTCCTGGTGCGGTGCTGGCGCTGGCCTCCATGTAGTCGAAGTAGCGCACATCATCGGCGGAGCTTGCTACGTCTACGCGGATGCCTGTGAGGTCGACACCGGCTCGGCGGGCGTATTCCTCGATGGTTTCTTGGGTCATCGGCAGATGGTTTCCGCTTTCGAGAACCTCCTGGTTCGTGCGGGGTCCCATCCGGGAGAACAGTTGCCCATCGGTTAGCACGGCGTCGCGTCGGGCGAACGGAGTCATTTTGATTTTCGCGGCGCTGACCCAGTTGCGGACTCGCTCGAACAACGGCTTGAGTCGTTCGGCAAGTGGTTTCACGACGTTGGTGACGAGCTTTGTCAGCTTCGTCGCGAGCTCGCCGATGAATGTCGTGATTCGGCGGGCGCGGATCGCGATGCGTCCGGCCAAGGCCGCGTTGCCGACCCATTCGGACAGGGTTGCCGTGAACGGCGCCCAACCCTTTCTCGGACCCTCCGATCATCCGGTGGTCGACCGGTTCCGCACAGCGTTGGGGCAGTTGCTGGAGTGGGATCATTGGAGTCGGGGTGCCGGCTGGGTGCTTGGGCAACCCCGGTCTCGCCCGAACTCTGGGCCGAGAAGCCCGATTTCGCCATTGCCCAGGGCAGGTGAATTGGTCGATGAGCGCATCGTGGCCACCTATCAGCTCGAAAACTACGAACTCGGAAGCCGTGTCGAGGGAAGACCCGGAACTGCGCCTGTATCGAGAACTGTGGAACAGCCCACGCAGGCGGCCTATGACCTCGGCCCATCCACCCGGTTGATCCTGACGGGGCTCCCGCCGACCGGTACGCAGAGCGAGCGGCGTAGCTGCGCAATTGCTTCCGTGACTGCCACCGACGGATGCAAACACAGGAAAGTATCTCGCACCCCCCGAACTCGCGCCTAATCTGCTCCTGTGCAAGAACACTCCGACGTTGGGCCTATCGAGGTTGAACCTGGGCCGATGCTCGATCTGGCACCGACAGTGCAAGTCCGGTTGCACATGGAGCTGGGTGCTCAGCGTGCCGACGAGGTAATCCGCTGCCTACGCACTGCCAAGGCGCTGCTGAAACAACAGGAAGCCGATTCCCGCGGACTCCGGCTTACAGCCAGTGCCGCCTACAACCTGCGCGAGGCCCTGAATCGGATTGTCGAGAACCACGATCCGGCCGAGGGCGGACTGCCCCTCGTCTTGACCGCCTGGGCAACATACGAAGCACAGATCACTACGCCGGACTCGGACCACGAGGCGGCGCGGAAGACGTTCGACTCTGTGATGCGGACCGTGGCTTCAGGTAAGTCCCGTGCCAGCGGATATGCACGCAAGCTGATCGCTCATCTGCAGGAACGCGCCGGTGTCGCCCCGCTCGAGAGTGCTGCGGATCCCATCGGGGAATTCCAGGCTCTGCTCGAACAGGCCAACAAGGGGTTGCACGGAGACTTGTCAGACCACCAGGCAGCACAGCTGCTCGAGCGGATTCTTGATTGGTTTAACCGAGTCTTCGCTCCACCCGACGAAGTTGCGGATCAGATCCTGAATCTGGCAGCTCAGCCATGGACCTCGATCCAACAAACACAGCAGCTGGCACGGATAGTTGCCAACAGTCACCATCTGCGGCTCTTCTTCGGTGCGGTACAAGATCCGGCATGGCTCACACCGTTGCATTCGGCGGGACTCGTCGACATTCCTGCGCCGAATGTAGTTTGGCCGGCTGCCGCATTGACCAAGGGGCTTGGTCTGACCGCCCCAGCACAAGTCACCGAGTTACTCCAGCTGGTGCTCAACGACATAAAGCAGTTGCCCAAGGACCAACGGCTCGCGCCGCGATTCGAACTACTGCGTGTTGCTGTCCATTTGGGCCCAGCGGGCTGGCCAATCGTAACCGATGTCGCCAGCAAGCACGGGGACGATGAGTCCGTTCAATCCCTGGCCGTGCACGCAGCATCGTGTGCCGAGCCGTCCGATCCGTTCGTCGAGACCGTCGCGAATGTGGTGCTCAATTACTGCAGTCCTTTCCCGCGCCCGGCTCACCACGAAACCGTCGAGATTCTTGACCATCTGGTTGCGGGATCGACCACAGACAACTTCGTCGCGCGCGGGCGCATACTTGCCAGCAAGACCAGATTGCAGGCCAAGAAGGACGAAGAGGCGGTGGCCTCTCGCTGGCTCGATCCCGAGGCGCTCGGCCTGGATTTGGCAGAACATCCCACGACACTCCTACTGTTCGCCCACCATCTTTCCCGGCTGATCTCTTCCGCATCGCAGCACAACGTCGCATTCGACGAGCTGTGGGGGTGGGTGAAGAACATGGAGGGCGAGGTCGGTGACCGTCTGCGCGCTCTAGCCTTCGCAGGCGCAACCACTCAGCACCTCCCAGATGCTATCGCATACGTGGCAACCCGGATCGCACACGCGCTCACAACAGCCGAGGACGTGATCCTCGTTAACAGCATCCTGGAACATGAGTTGGCTGAGGAAGATCGACAAGTGTGGGTCGAAGCGTGTGGAACCCCCTCGCCCCCACCAGGTCAGGAACGTCCTGTCCCTGAGGACTGGCGTCGGATATGGCGCTGGGCCGCGATTCTGCCCGATAGTGTCCTGGATGCCTGGACCGAGGCAATCGACGAGCTCTCCGCACACTGGGGTCAGCCGTCGGCCGCTCCGCTCACCGTCCAACGGAGGCCGCAGATCGAATTCAGCGTCGTCGAGTCCCCATTGAGCACAGCGAGTCTGTCGGCGAAACCTCCGCTGGAAGTCGTCGCGATACTCGCCCGCCCCGAACCCAGTGGCCTCGCCGAAACTGCAACGCGCAGGACCTATGAGGCCGCAGGTGCGTTGGAGGAAGCGGTCAAGGCCGATCCTGCGGCATGGGGCGCCTCCTCCCGTGAGGTCATTGCTGGACTACAGCAAGACGAGCTAGTCGAGGCCTACGTCCGCGGGTTGCTGACCAGCATCCAAGACGTCGTTCCCAACGCATCCGAAATTATTGACGTTGTCGTACCTCGACTCCTCCAAACGCTAGCTCTGACCGACCTGAGCCAGCCGATCGTAGGTCTGGCCGATGCTAGCGATCTTCAGCATGTGCTGCTCAATCTGGTTCGCGCGCTGGCAAACCACGACGGCGAGATCGGCGCCCAGCTTGACCTGTTGTGGCCTGCATGTGTCACGTTGATCACCCGCGCACCCGCCACCGGCGAGGTCAGCTCGTCGCCGATCGACCGGGCATCCAATTATTGAACGATTGACGACACTCCGGTACACCGCTTTGTCGCTTGTCCGCACAGCAAAACCCGACGCCCGGTAATGCCGCTGACCGCGCTGACCGAACCGGTCAGCGCGGTTCATCGGAAGACCAACTGGCCGTACCGATCCGACGTCGGCCGAAAGCCCGCACCGCATGTCGCGCGCGATGGGTCAGTCGTTGGTCTTGGCCGCAGGCACGCGGCCAAGATCGCGGTCGTTGAGCCGATAGCTGTCGCCCTTGAGGGAGATGACTTCGGCGTGATCGACCCGCGCAGGACATGGACGCAAGCTATCACCGCTCGCTCACACGTCAGCTGAGTCGACGCACTTACCCCAGCAGGCATCTCCGACTGCGACCGTGGCGACGGCACCCACTGGCCACAGAACCCCGAGCGACCCTGCAGGGGAAAATGTTACAGATCGGCGCGGGCTTGCGACCACTGGCGCTCGAATTGGTCTTGGGATATTTCTTCTGCGTCGAATTCGGGTTGTGCTGCTATCTCTTCGATTGGTGCGATCGGTATTTCTGCGACTCCGGCGGTTGCGGTTTCGTGGGTTTCGTCGGCCCATTCCAGATGCCCGTCGCGATAGACCTGTACTCTGCGTGTTTCCCAGTTGTCGTCACCGACTTCGTGGAAGTATTCGACTGGCTCGTCCTCGAAATCATGATGCCAGGTGACTTTCACGTATCGCATGTTCAGTTCCTTCCTGACCGAATGATTCGTCCTGCAAGGTCTAGGGGGCCAGTGTTCGGTATCACGAATACTCCCGGTCGCCCCTGCACAACTGTGAGGCCGGTGATGTCGATCTCGATGAAGTGGGTGAACTTCTGGCCTGCCCAGGGTACGCGGAGGAAAGCGGCTGATAGCTGGCCGAGTGTGCGGGTTCCGGGCTCGATGTCGGTCAAGTATTGGCCGTCGCCGTAGCGAGCGTCTTTGGGGTTCTGTTCGCGTAGGGATGGGTGCAGTTCTTGGCTTTCCAGGATTCCGTCGTGTCCTTCTTGGTTTGTGTAGTGGTAGAGGCTTTCAGGTGTTGGTTGGCCCGGTGCCTGGCTTTGTGGATTGGCGCCGGGGCCGGTTGAGCATTCGTTGGGTATGAGGCCGAGGGGGTCTGACCAGGTTGTGGGGTTGCGGGGGTAGGTGTTCGGGTTGGGTGCTGCGGCGAGGCCGAGTGGGTCTGGTGTCAGGTATCGGCCGGTGGTGGGGTCGTAGCTGCGGTGGAGGTTGTAGTGCAGTCCGGTTTCGGGGTCACGGATTTGGCCGGGGTAGCGCAGCGGTGTGCTGGTTTGCCCTTCCCATGTTGTGTTGCCCCAGAGGTCGATGGTTGCTGTGGCCACTGTGGTGGCCGTGCTGGGTTCGACAAGTTCGGTGGGGGTGCCGACGAGGTCGGTGATGATCGCGTAGAACTCGCGGTCGACGGTGTCCTGGTCGGTGGTCTGGGTGATCGGGGAGTATGTGCCGGGGTGGTACTGCCAGCGCGTGGTGGAGTCGTCGGTTGATTGCTCGATGAGCCGGGTGCCGTCCCAGGTGTAGTCGATGCGTTCGAGGACGGCTCTGTTGGGGTCGAGGCGTTGTTTGCTGGTTCGCCGGCCGAGGGCGTCATAGGTGTAGTGCCACCACTGTTGATCGGGTGTCCAAATATCGGTGAGTTGGTCGAAGCCGTTGTAGCGGTAGTGCCAGCTGTCGGGCTTGCGGGAGGGGCGCGTTGTTGTTTTGCGGACCAGGCGCCCGGATTCGTCGTACTGGTAACGCGTGCGGCCGTCGCGGATCAGCTGATTGTTTCGATATTTCCGGTCACCCGCGTTGCGGTCCGCGGCCGCTGGCGCGGCTTGTCCAGGGGTGTCCGGCCATGCGGAGATTGGACCGTGAATGTCATGCGCTGCACGGGATTCCGGTATCGGCAGTGCGTTGGTGATGTTGCTCAGCGGGTCATAGGCGTATTTCTCCGCGAGGATTCCGTTGCGTGTGATGGTGGTGACGCGCCCGGCCCGGTCGAGTGTGTACTTCCGGCGCGCGGATGCTGTGTTCGGGCGGGTCAGGACGTGGCTGGTGAGGTATCCATCTGGGCGGTAGCGGTATTCGTCGGAGCGGATCTGTCGAGGTGCTGGTCGGGTCGATGGGCCGAGGTCGAGGTTGAGCGAGGTGCTCGGGTAGGCGGTGACCTGTTGGGCAGCGACGTAGCCGATGTCGGTGTGTTGACGGTTCACCGTGATTTCGCCGAGTCGCCAACCGGTGAGACGCCCGAGCGGGTCGTGAGCGAAGTCGATGTGGTGCCCATCGGCGCCCATCGCGCGCACGCGGCCAACGGAGTCATAGTGCCAGGCGGTTGTGGCGCCGGTCGGTGACTGGCGGCGGGTTCGACGGTTGTGCTCGTCGTAGTCGTAGCGCATCACTGTTTGATCGTTGAGGCGTTGCGTCGCCAGGTTTCCGGTTGCGGTGTAGGTGAATTCGAGGGTGCTGATGGTCTCGTCGGCGGTACCGGTGAGGGCGGTCAGTACTCGCCCCATCGGATCGTGGGTGTAGCGGACCCAATCGCCGGTGTCGGTGGCGATGGCTGTCAGACGACCTAGAACGTCGTAGGTGTGGTGGCGTGAGTCGCCGGTCGCTGGAGTAACGCTCGCGACTCGACCACACCGGTCGTGTGCGTATCGGATTGTGGCGCCGCCGTAATCGGTTTCGGCGATCAGACGTCCAGCCTGGTCGTATTCATAGGTCCAGGGTTGACCGAGGGGATTGGTGATGGCGGTAAGGCGGCGTTGGCTATCCCAGCTGTAGTGGGTCGTGGAGCCATCTGGGTCAACGCGGGAGCTGACCAGGTCGAACGCGCCGTAGGTGAATCGTGTGAGGTTGCCTGCCCGGTCGGTATGTGTGAGAAGGTTGCCTTCGCCGTCGTAGGTCCACAGCTCCGCGTGCCCGTCGGAGTCGATGCGCCGCAATAGCTTTCCATCGGGAGCCCACTCGTAGTGGGTCCGGCCGCCCATGGGGTCGGTGATTCGAACGGGGCGGCCGAAGTGATCGCGGTCGACGCGGGTAACCGCCCCGGATGGATCAGTGATCTGAACAGGTAGCCCAGCGGCATCGACTTCGACGCCGGTCCGCGCGCCACCCGCGCCGATTGTCTCGGCGACCGCGCCGTTCGGGTGGTAGCTGTAGGACGTCCGTGTCCCCGCGGCATCGACGCTGCCGACAAGATTGCCGTTCTTATCCCATTCCTGTTGCCGCACGGTCGCGTCCGCGTCGACGACTCGGGTAGGACGGTTGCGCCACATGTACTCGATCTCAACGCTGCGTCCGTCTGGGCGGGTTACGTCGGCAATGTCGCCGTCGCGCGTGTACCGGTATTGGGTCACCGCGCCGTCGGGTGCGATAACTCTCAGTGGTTTGCGGTCGGCGTTGTAGTCGATATGGGTTCGGCCGCCACCGGGGGCGACGAGATCGCGAAGGCGCAAGTCACGATCGAAGCCGTGGGTGGTGGTCGCGCCTAGAGAATCGGTGGCGCTGGTGAGACGTCCTGTGCCGTCAGTGAATTCGAGATATTCGAAGTCGCTGTCGAGTACTCCTGCGGTGCCACGTTGGTGGATGACACGACCGGATTCGTCGTAGGTGTTGACCATCTGGTTGCCGTTGGAATCGGTCCAGGACGTCAACCGGTACTCGTCATCGTAGGTGTAGGTCGTGGTCGCACCGACGGCATTCACGACCGCCGACAGCGCTCCAGCCGTGTACGCGAATTCCCTTAGTCGGGTGCGGATTCAGCACCATCAGGGTCGACACCGATCAGTGATAGTCGGGTCACTCGTCCGGCCGTGGTGTCGATGCGGACGCGGTATCCGCCGGAGTGTGACACTTCGGTCGGGACGCCGTTGGTGTCGTAGTGGAAGCGGATCCGGTTGCGGTGGCGGTCGGTGATCGCGGAGATGGCGTAGTTGCCCAGGCGGGATTCGATGCTGTCGAGGGCGGGTTCGGGCGCGAAATGCCACAGTATTTCCCGTTGTTGGTCCCAGATCCGGTAGCCGCCGACCTCGGTGCGGGTCAGTGTCCACTGCTGTCCGCCGGTGACCGGTTCGGTGGCGATACCGACCTCGGCGTGTGGGTAGGCCAGCATGATGCCGTCCTCGCCGAGGAAGGTGACGCCTTCGTGTTCGACGACCAGGCGCATGTCCAAGGTCGCCGACCAGGAGGGGCCGAACCAGCGACCGTATCGATAGTTCGAGCGATGCGTGCGCCGCAATGCCAGGGCGAGAACGCCGGGCAGCTCGACATCGGTTTCGGGGAGCAGGAATTCACCGGTCGCGATATCGACCGGGTCCTCCGAGCAGGTCTTGTCGCCCGGGGTGCGGTCGTTGTCCGCGCCGTTCTCCCGCGCGGTATCGGCTGCACCGTGGTCGGCGTCGGCGCGTTCCTGCGGCGTGGGATGCTCCGACGGCGAATCCTGGTGCGGTGATTGATGTTCCGGGGATACACCGTTCGTGGCCGCCAGAGTTCGTGCCGTCATCTGCATGTGGAGATTCGGGGTCGTGGGTTTGGGGTGGGCTCTCGACGCCGTGCTCGGTAGGAGTGTCTGGCGTATCCGGGTGCTGGGTGGGCTGACCCGCCTCGGGACCCGAATGCCCAGGAGTTTCGGTGCTAGCGTGTGGCGCTGCGGGTGTGCCCGAATCCGGTCGCCCCGATGGCGTCTCGGGATTGTGCTGTGAGGGTGCCTGTGGCGCGTCGCCAGGGTGCTCGGCGGCGGGAGGGGAGTGGCCCCCAGGCTGTTCGGGGTTACTGGATCCAGGCGCGTCGGGCTGTGTGTGGCCCGGTGTTGTGTCGTCCGGTCGAACTGTGGCGGGTTCGTTTGTGTGGGTTGGGGTTTCATGGGATGTTGTCGTTCCCGGTTGCGGTGCAGACTCGGTGGTCGCGTTCGGGTGCGCGCCGGGCTCGGTTGCGCTCGGCTGGGTACCGGTCGGTGTTCCTGGTTCGTGCCCAGTCGAGGCTGGCGATGGTGACTCGGTCGTCGGGTGCGTGCTCGCGGGTGTCCCGGTTGCGTGCGGGGTCGAGGTTGGGGTGTGGGTGGTGCTGGGGGGTGTGTGGGGTGCTGGGCGTGGGGTGTGGGGCGTGTTCTGCCGCGCTGGCCACGGTGTGGGTGGCTTTGGTGACTTTGGAGACGTCACCGACCTTGTCCAACGCCGACAGCGCGGGTTTGGCCGCGCCCGCACCACCGGTCCCGACAGTGGTGATCAGATCCCCGGTCAAAGAGCCGAGGAACTCCGACGGGTTCTTGCGCGCACCGGACAGAAGCGAGGACACCGTCGCCCCGGGATCAGCCGCCGCGACGACCAGCCCGGTGCCCAGATCCGACATCCCCGAGAAGTATTCGGCCGGATGGGTCAGGTTGTAGGCATCCATCGGACTGACCTGACGCACAAACTGCACGATCCCAGAGAAACTGGTCAACAACCCCGAAGTGAAATTCAGCTCCGCCTGATCCAACGCCCCCGACAGGTCCGAGAAGTTGTCGGACCAGCGTTCGCTGAACGGCGGCTCAGTCGGCGCGGACTCGGTCGCGGCCGCCAATGCTGCCGCCGCTGAGGCTGCGGCGTTGTCGCGTTGGGCGCGGGCACCGCGCAGGATCTCCCGGGCCTCGTTGCGTATCGACGTCCACGTGTCGACCAGCGGGGTTTTGCGTTTCTGCTCATCGGACAGCGCGTTCCACTGGGTTTTCTTGCTGGTTTCCTCGGTATCGGCGGCATCCCATCGTGCGATCGCGTCGGCGGCCTTGGTTTGGGCGGCGGTGACCTCGTAATACCAACTGTTGAGTACACCGGAAGCCTTGTGCATCGCGTCCGAGCCTTCCCACCACAGCTTGGGCTGTTTGGCGAACTCGGTGTGGAACTCCTCGGCCGCGGTCCCGGTCCAGTCCGCGGTGTTCACCGTGCGCAGGGCATCACCGGTCTGCCCGATCGAATCACCCATCTTCTGCAACGCTTCGGCGGCGTCGTGGATCGCCGAGGGGTCACCGCGGATCAGTTCCTTCGGATCCTTGGTTTGTCCGAGTTCACGCTCGTGAATTTCGCCGCCGGCCAGGTCGGCGATCTTGTCGCCGAGATCGTCCAACCCTTCGGCGACCCCGTCCGCGCCAACCTTGCGGGCCAGCGCGGCGGCGGCGTCCAACCCAGAATCGGCGAGCTCGCCCGCTTTCTGGGTGACCGATTCGACACCGTGCTCGATCGCGTCACCGACCGAGTTGACGAAATCCCCGATCCCCAAAGCTATTGCCCCCCTGGGCCGTTACGAATCTCCGCCGCCCGCTGCGCCGCGCCGGTACTCCAGTGAACCCCAGGCACCGCGCCAGCGAGTGCGTCCGGGCCCACCGCCTGGATGACCTCGATGTTGGTGCCGATCTGGTTGAACGCATTCTGGAACGACTCGGCGCTGTAGTCGCGGTTGCGGATCTGGTTGTACTGGTTATCGGCCAAAGTCTCTCCCCACGACCTTTTGTCGATCTCCTCATTCGACAGATGCGGGTTCCCGATCAGATGGCTCGTGATCGCCTTAAAGGTGTTCGAGAACTTCTCATCCATGATGTGATACCGGCCAGCCGCCAACCCCAACGTCTTCGCGATCGCGTTACCCGCCTGCACCAACGCCCGCACACCCCACGACCACCGCTCGGTGAACGTCTCAAACGCATTCTGCACCGAGGACTTACCCGCCTGCATCGGCGACAACGTCAACAGCGAAAACCCCCGCCCCATTGCACCCGTCTCACCCACACCCAGATCGGACAGTTCACCGATGACGCCGGTGATCCCATCCGCGGCCTGCTGCAACACCGCAGGATCGACATTGAGCTGCTCACCCATCAGCGGTTCCCATCACCAGCGAGGGAGGTCTCGGAAACGTTCGGCGGGAACGCCATTGGTGCCCGCCACATCGACAGCAACTCCGGTCGGCTCGGCCCGGCTTGCCGCGTACTCGGCGAGGCGGCTACCGAGCAGCGTGTGATAGCGGTACTGCTGGTTCGGTTCGACGCCGCGGGCACTCATGTAGCGGGCGTATGCCTCGACGCTGGTGAACGCACAGATCCAGTCGACGCCACCGACCCTGGAAGTAAAAACCCTGTCCTGGTCGATCAGTGGCACCACCAGCGGCGCTTCCCTAAATGCCGTGTGCAGTACCTCCGGCTGCCCGAAGCCCGCATAGAACGCCGCGATCTCCGACCGCAAAACGGCCGCCTCATCAATATCAGACACTGACTGGCACCCCCCCGTTCACGATGCGGCAGAATCCGGCTGAAACCAGCCTTCGCAGCATAGCCGTGATCGCTGACAACAACTCTTTAGCTCGAAGCCGCCAACACCCGACCCACAGGTTCCACGGCGCGTTTGCGGGCGATGGCGTCCTCGAACAACTGGCTGCCAATGGCCTTGAGGGCGATCGCAATCCCTGCGGTCTCGGCCATCACGGTCAGCTAGCCATTTCTGGTCGGCATGCCCCGCATCATCTGTTCAAGGACAGCAATCTCGTCCGGGCCACTGGACACGGCCATGCGGCGATACATCTTCGTGTTCCATGCCTGCCTCAACCGGGACTTGGGGCGGGACGTGTTCCTTCGCTTCGACGTCGCATACCGCTCCCAGGCCGATTGCCTGCTCACGCCGAGCACCTCTGCCACGGAATCCCAGGTGAGTCCGGAGCGGCGCGCGAGGTCGATCTCAAGAGCGAGTAATCGGTCGGCCGCTGCGGCGATCTCACAGGTTTGCGCAATCCAGTCGCGAAACTCGTTCTGCCCGAACGAATCCGTTGGTGTAGAGCGGGGCCCGGCCGTCGCTGCGTCCCGGTGGGCCGTCGCCAACTCCTGCAGGGCACGTCCGAGGCTGGCCTGGGCGTGCGCGTGGGCTTTGAGGGTATTGCGGTACTTGCCAGGCATCTCTCGATCCTGTCAGGGTTTGCCTTACATCGTATCCGCAGGTGGGCAACGTGAGGGGAATGCATTCGCTCCAGCCGGTCGACCGGGTTGTGGTAGGAAGGTCGGCACAGCTTTCCTAGACGCATGTTGACTTGGATCTCCCTGAGCGTCACTCTGATCGGCTCTTTTACCACTGTTGCACTGAAATCCCGCGCGTACGTGCTCGCCTTCCTCATGTGGCGCGAGTCTCGAGACCCGGCAGTGCTCCGAGAGGTCTGCAAGTTCGAACGCGGCATCAAGTGATGCCTTCAACAGCGGCCCGGCGCCGCCGGTCGTGTTCGCGGATTGTGGTCACGCCTGAGTTTTGCCAGATTACCGACGCACGCGGTTGTCGATAACGACATCCATAACGAAGTGCGCGATCTCGCGTAGACCGCCGTCGATAACATCCGATCGGTAGCTATCCCAATCTGGCGACCTTCGCTGCATTTCGCGCTCCTCATGCGACTTTCACGGGCACTGGCAGTATCCCTACCTGAGCAGCCGTACTCGTCGATAACGCTGGCAGGGACTGCGGTGGTTGGATGATGCGTGGCGGCAGATGTACGGCTACCGAACGTGTGGAGGGGACTTGTTGGTGGATCAGCGATGGGTGTGGTCGGAGGACGAACTGGACGCGTGGGGTGCTCAGGCACTGGCTGATGATGCGGAGATCACGCTGGCACACAAGGAGTTTGAGCGTACTGGCTACGTCGCGGTGTCGCGGTTGATTCCGGCTCAACTGCGGTCGGCGGTCGCCTTAGAAGCTCTCTGGTTGGTAGAGCACATGGGTGTGCGGCGTGATCTTGTTCTCGCCGCGACCGGATACACGCCGCGGCGGATGCGGAATGTGACTCGGGCCGAGATCGCGTGCAACGGTTCGGTGATCGAGGCGATCTATGATTCCACGGCGACAACGCGGCTTCTGTCGGCCGTGGCCGGGGAACCGGTATTCCGGTGTCCGTACGAGCCCGAGCAGTTCGTGATCACCAGGCTGGAGCAGGCTGGTGATACGCATGGATGGCATTGGGACGATTACAGTTTCGCATTGGTGTGGGTGGCGGAGTGTCCACCGGCCGATGATGGTGGGTTCGTGGAGTGCATCCCGGACACGGTATGGGACAAGGCGAAGCCAGAGGTAGCCCGGCTCGTGCAGGATCGATTGGTACATAAGTTGAGTGTCGGCGCGGGGGATGTGTACTTGATGCGGACGAACACAACGTTTGCATCGGGTGTACCCGATCCGGTGCGGGCGACGCACGATTGTGAACATGGCATTCGCGTCGGCGGGCGAGCTGAACGCGGCGGTGTCGCACGAGACGATGGACAGCCTGTGGTCGAGGCCAGGGGCCGAGTGAAGGGGAGCTGACCGGTGCAACGCCTCGAATTGACTTCTGTGGACGGTATTCGGCTGGACTGCGCGGTCCACCAGTGCACGGTCGAGCCTGCACTTGGAGTGGTGCTGTTGGTGCACGGCATCACGGTGGACATGGACGAGGGCGGGGGCATGTTCGTTCGGTTGGCGCAGCAGTTGGTGTCGCAGGGGTTCGATGTCGTTCGGTTCTCTTTCCGAGGGCACGGTGCGAGCGGTGGAACGCAGCAGAGGGTGACGATCGCCGGTGAATGCCTGGATCTGCAGACCGCGGTGACCGCGGTCCGCGAGCGATTCGCTGGGCAGCGAATGTCCATTGTGGCGGCGAGCTTCGGTGCCGTGTCGACGGCACTTTCGCTGTCGTGGCTCGACGATCTCTATCGGCTGGTGCTGTGGAACCCGGTGCTGGATCTGCGGCGCACCTTTCTGGTTCCAGAGTTGGCGTGGGGCGAAGAGAATTTCGGCGTTGCTGGGCAGAAATGTTTGGCCGACAACGGTTTTCTGCTCGTTGACGGTGAGTTCCAGCTCGGTCGTGTCCTGTTCACTGAGTTCGCGCATTACCGGCCGCTGGATGACTTCCGTGCCGCAGATGTGCCGACGCTGATCGTGCACGGTGACCATGACACGGCAGTGTCGTATGACGTCGCTGCCCAGGCCGCGCGATCACGATCACACACCACGCTGCACACGATTACCGGGTCAGACCACGGATTCGACTCCCGGGCACGCGAAGACCAAGCGATCAGCACGACCGTCGACTGGCTGGTCGAACAGTCGATGTCGTGACAGGCGTGAAGCTCTCGCAACTGTATGCGCCGATCCGACTCGGCGAATCCGTGATCGTCGGGGAACATTGCACGCTCGGGTATCCGAAAGAAGCCCGTATCCGAGACGCGCAACGCGGGCAGCACACGATCGGCGAACCTGTCGTAATCGGAGACCGCAGCCTGTTGTTCAATCAGGTGGTAGTGAACGAAGGCACCACGCTGGGAGCGGACTGCGTGCTGGAGGATCGTTCCCGGATCGGCTACGGCTGCGTGATTGGTGACCGGACGAGAGTGGTGCACGGCGCATATGTGTGCGACCGAGTGCAGATCGGCGAGGATGCGTGCGTGGCCGGGTTCGTATGCGATGCCACGGTTATCGGAAGTCGGTCGACCGTGATGGGCGAGTTGGTGCATGAGTACACCCGCCCGGACCTGGGTTGGTGGGGTGTCGATGAGGAATCACCGGTCATCGAGGAAGACTCCGTTGTCGGGTTCGGCGCGCGGGTGATCGGCGGGGTGCGGATCGGGCCTCGCAGCTATATCGCCGCAGGTGCCGTGGTCACCAAGGATGTTCCACCCGAACAGGTTGTGACCCAGGTCGATACGCACACCCCGATCAGACAATGGAACGGCAAACGACTCGGACCGCTCATCGAACAATGGAAGTCTCGACCCCGCTCGTGTTGATGAAGCCAGAGTCTTCGGTGTCGCTTCCGGCTTCTGTTTTGGGTCGTTGCGTAGCCAGGGGAGGATCGAAGGCGAGACCGTAGTCAGGCTGGCGAAGTATCGAGTCAGCCAGCGAACAGCTCGCCTGGGTGCCGAACGGCTCGAGCTGGTTGGCAAATCCCGCCTACCGGGTCCGCGACGGTGAATCGTCACGTGGAGTTGGAGTCGTGACTCGAGCTGGAACATGGTGATGGCGCTGGACTTCGACCCCGGCACCCCGACTCACGCGGCACTGCACGAACTCACCGATGCCGCCGCCCGGTTCGGGGAATAGTTTGCCGGATTCCGGCGCCGTCGGGTGGGTTCACCCGCCCGGTCGGCACACTCAGCTGGCCCCGGCGGTGCAGGACGAACACCAGCAGTGCCGTGGCCACCCACACCGGAATCTGGGTCAGCAGCGGGTCGACCGGATGGGCGGTGTCCACGGCGAGCCCGGTGGTGATGAGGACGGCGAAGGTGTTGTTCGAGCTGTGGGCGATCACCGCTGGCCAGGCCGAGCCGGATCGCAGGTCCAGCCAGCCCAGCACGATCGCCGCCAGCACACACGACACGATCATCTCCGCGATCCCGGCCACATCAGTGCTGCCGTAGTTGAAGCCGCGCAGCAGCAGCGGCGCGTGCCACACCGCCCACAGCACGCCGTCGATGAGCAGCGCCGGCCAGATGCCCAACGGCAGCAGTTTCGGGATCAGGTACCCGCGCCAGCCCCATTCCTCGCCGAAACACGGCAGCAGCCCGAACACGAACAGTGCCGCGGTCATCCCCACAGCGGACAGCAGCAATGAACCGGGCGCAGCGCCGCCTGCCAGCCCGAACTGATCACGGGCGAGCTGCCGCAGCCCGGAAAGCCCCGATACATCGAGGTAGGCGACGCCGGTGAGCAGCCCTAGCGGCAGCGCGACCAATGCCACTACGACGGGATAGCCGAATCCCAGTGCGCCGAACCCCCACAGTCGCCGCGCCGGCCGCGGCAACGCCAGCCCGGTGGATCTCGCGATGCCCTGCGGCGGCCGCCAGATCCAGGCGGTGATCGCGGTGGCTATCGCCGGAACCAGCATCGTGCCGATGCTCACCAGCAGAAACCAGGGGCCCGACACCGAGACGCCCCCGATCCACAACGGCAAGGCCGTGAGCCAGGCGCCGCCGAAGGTCAGGACGAGAAAGAACGAGACCTCCGGCCACGGCACGGTCGTCCGCTGCTTCGCTGCTGTTGTCGTGTTCACCATGGGTATTCACGCTAGGTAGTCGAAACGTCGCTGCCGATCCCGTGTACTGCCCGGCTACAAGTAGTGCAGGCACTACTGTTTCACCGTCGGCCGCACCCGCGGGCGTACCACCTGGTATGCAGGAAAGCTGGTATGCAGGAAAGAATGAGAACCACTGCGGCGTCAGCTCTTTCGCGCCAGCTGGCCGCCAGGTCCGGCGCCGGGGTGCAGGCCATCGGCGCGCTGGCCAGCGGGCTGGGCACCGCACTGTTCGCGCTGCTCACCGTGCTGGGGTGGCTGGGGGCCGGCGTGCTGCGGCTGGCCGGGGTGCGCGCGCTGGGCCCGATGCGGCGGGTGACGCGCGCGGTCGCACGGTGTGAGCGGGATCGGCTGGAACGGCTCGGCCACGAGATCGGGCCGCTGTTGGAACCCGGGTCCCGGCGAGTGTTCGCCTGGCTGGTCTGCCATGCCACGCTGGGGTTGCTGCTCGGCCTGCTCGGTATCGTCGTGCCGCTCGTCGCGGTGCGTGAGCTCAGCTACCCCCTGTGGTGGCGGGTGGTCCCCGCCGGACAAACCGGAACCGCCTGGGGCACCCGGTTGAACACCTGGCCCGGGGTGCTCGCGGACGCAGGTCTCGGGCTGGGCTGGCTGCTGCTCCTGCTCGCCGCCGGCCCGCTGCTGGCGAGAATCCAGATGGGGCCGGCCTTGCGGCTGCTGACGCCACCGGCGGACGGCGATCTGTCGCAGCGGGTGGCCGAGTTGACCGCCACCCGCGCCGGCGCGCTGCAGGCGCATGCCGCCGAACTGCGCCGCATCGAACGCGCCTTGCACGACGGCACCCAGAACCGGCTGGCCGGGACGGTCGTGCTGCTCGGTGCCGCCCGGCGTGCGGTCGCCCGGGATCCGGAGAAGGCGGACGCGCTGCTCGAACGTGCCCAGCAGGCCGCCGAAGCGGCCCTCGCCGAGTTGCGAACCGTCGTACGCACGGTGTTGCCGCCCGTCGTCGCCGACCACGGCCTGGACGCGGCACTGGCCACGCTGGCTGCGAACTGCCCCATCGAATGCCGGCTTCACGGCGAATCCGGTGGCCGGCTGGCCTTGTCGCTCGAGGCGACCGCCTACTTTGTGGTCTCGGAGGCGTTGACCAATGCGGTCCGGCACAGCCGGGCGCACCGGATCACCGTCGAGGTCGGGCGGGCCGGTGGCCGGCTCGGTGTGCGGGTCAGCGACGACGGGCACGGAGGCGCCGACGAGGCCGCCGGAACCGGGCTGGCCGGGATCCGGCAGCGGGTGGCCGCGCACGACGGGACGTTGAAGGTGTCGAGCCCGCGCGGCGGGCCGACGACGGTGGAGGTGTGGGTGCCGTGCGTGTCGTGATCGCCGAGGACGATGCGCTGCTGCGGGAGGGGATCGCCGCGCTGCTGCGCGCCGAATCGATCGAGGTGGCCGCGACGGCATCGACACCGGACGAGTTCCTGGCCGCGGTCGCCCGGGAGCGGCCCGACGTCGCGATCGTCGATATCCGGATGCCGCCCACCCACACCGATGAGGGCATCGTCGCCGCGGCCGCCGCCCGGGCCGGCCAGCCGGGTCTGGCGGTGCTGGTGCTCTCGGCGCACGTGGAGCAGGCCTTCGCCACCACCCTGTTCGGCGGTGGCGGAGCCGGAGTCGGCTATCTGCTCAAGGAACGCGTCGGCCGGGTGACCGACTTCCTCGACGCGCTGTACCGCGTCGTCGCCGGGGGCACCGCGCTGGATCCCGAGCTGGTGGCGCAGTTGTTCGCGCGCCAGCACGCGCATCGCGACATACAGCGCCTGAGCGCCCGGGAACGTGATGTGCTCGCCCTGATGGCGCAGGGTCTGGGCAACACCGCCATCGCTGCGCGGCTGGTGGTGACCGAAGGCGCTGTGCACAAATACATCCGCAGCATCTTCGCCAAACTGGGCCTGCATCCCGCCGACGACAGCGACCGCCGGGTGATGGCGGTACTGCGCTATTTCCAGAATGCGGGCACGATCACCCTGCCTCGCCCGGGCTCTCAACCGCCTGGCACCCGCCGCAGCGCGCTGCCCTGACCGGTGGGCGGATCAACCGGCGGTCTCGGGCCGGTCCGACAGGCTGAGGCGCAGGTAGTGTGGACTGCGGATTCAGCCGAGCCGCAACGAATCCGGTGGATTTGGATTAGGGAAGCGGTGTCGCGCAACATTATTCGACGCTTGCGGTCTTCGACCGGGCGAAAACCGAATCCGCATCGCACGGCAACACCAGGAAGGACGCCGATGCCTGGTCAGCCGCCTGCTGTCGAGCGAGTCCGATCAGCACCGCGGCGATCTGCCAAACCCGGGTGCCGGCGGCGGTCCAGCTGCGATCGGTGGCCAGAGTTCACAGCGAGCATGGCGCCGGGGTCGGCGCTGCGGCGGGCCCGTAGGTGATCGCGGTAGGGGTCGACCAGGCAGGCACGATACTGGGGTGGCCGGCGCATCTGGTCCGGCTCCGGCACCTGTCCTGCACCTATTCGAGGAAGTGAAAGCCCTCGGATATACCCCCGATCCGGTCGCTGAGCTGGCGGCCCTGGTTGATGTATTTGTAGAGCAGGTTCAGACTGCCCGCCGTCGCTGGTCTCACCCTTCCCTACAGCAGCGGCCCGATCGAGGGCGTGAACACGAAAACCAAACTGATCAAGCGACAGATGTATGGGCGAGCTGGCTTCGCGCTACTCCGCCACCGAATCCTGTTGGCATAGCCCACCATCCGTCACCACCGAAAGTGCGACAGAGCCGTTTACTGGACAGACCCCCACCCGGCCGGAGCTGACACCAGCACATCAGGCGGTCGCGGACTACGACCTGCCATTGCTACGCGCATTGCTCGACCAGGGCCACGACATCGAGAACGACGACGGAAACGGGCACACCCTCCTCCGACACGCCGTCGAGGTCGAATACATCCGCCACGACCGCACCGGCGAACCCCTCCACGCCGACATCAGCACCTTCCTACTTGCCCGCGGAGCCGACCCACACAACCGCGACCTCACCGGAACATCCTGCATCGACCACGCCCACCACCTCGGCCACTGGCTGGCCCACCAGATCATGCACGCCTGGACCACGCGCCCTCAATACGTTGATCCGATAGGGTCCGCGCGTGATTGAACCGTCCGGACTGTTCAGCCCTGACTACCCGCCTTTCGAGGCACCTCCCGACGACGACCTGGTCCGGTCGATCGAGGCCGAACTGGGTCTGCGGCTCCCACCCGCCTACATCGCAGTGGCCCGGATCCACAATGGTGGCTATCTGGCACGTTCGGCTCATCCCGCCGACACCCAGACAACCTGGGCAGCCGACCACGTTGCAGTGACTTCACTGGCCGCCATCGGCCGCACCGCCGACTTCAGTTTGGGCGGCGAAACCGGAAGCCGATTCTGGCTTCAGGAGTGGGGATATCCCGACATCGGGATCTACTTCGCCGATTGTCCATCGGCCGGCCACGACATGATCGCACTCGACTACCGCAACAGCGGAGAACCAAGCGTGGTCCACGTCGACTCGGAAGCCGGATATCGAATCACCACGCTCGCACCTGATTTCGCAACGTTCGTCAACGGCCTGGTCCGCGAAGCAGATCTCGACGGCCAGTGAAACCGGCCAACTGTCGAACGCCAACTTGGGCCAACTTCAATGACGGAAAGCCGGATTCGCTCTGCCACTCAAAATGGCCTACCCAAGGTCAGCGCCCCACCGCTGGGCCAACTGCGCTGGCACAGGACAGAAACTGACGTCACCGGTCGGCGTGTCCCACGGCGTCGGCGCGCCGACCGACCGCACCGGATGCGTGCACTCACTTCGGACTTGGCCTCCGCGGGGACGGACCGGCCGTGGTCTTCAAGTAGCAGGACCGGATCATCCTCGCTCACCCACCAGGCCCGCCCTGAAATCCACTCCCGCGGATCAGCTCGGTCCTCCATGGATAGGCCAGACCCGCTAGATCGAGTCCGGTCGCTGGGGGACGTGTTGCGAACGCCCTGTCATGCCCGCCGAGCGTAGAGCTAATTTCGGTGCGTCACAGCTGTAGTAGGGCTGCGGTGCAGCACGCCGGATTCGGCGTGTCAACAGAACGCCAATCCGGGATCAGGCACAAATTTAGTGATTCGGTAGATCGGGTTGCTCAGTCGCTCAACAGGATTCGCTTTCGGAGCAGGTCCGGTTTCGCCCGCCCGAACATCTGGCGTTTGATCATCTTGATGCGATTGACGTGCCCTTCGACCGGTCCACTGCTCCAGGGCAGCGTCAGACCGGCGGTGACGGCATCGAAGTCGCGCCGCAGGCCGCGGACGAACGAGTGCAGTGGCGGCAGGTCGTCGGCCTCGACGGCTGTCATCCACCGCTCCAGCTCACGGCCGCGAAGCTGGCCCATCATCGTCGCGAAGGTGCGGACATGACCGACGAGGTCAGTGAGCTCGGGGCTCGCAGCGAGGATCGCATCGAGCCGCTGCCGGTCATCTGGGTCGAGGCGGGCGGGATCGCTCATGATCCAGCTGACTACGCGGCGAACCGACGGCGGCTTGGGCACTGCGCGGGGAATGTGGATGGCCGTGCGGAATGGGTGCAGGTAGTTGAGCAGGATCTTCGGGCCGCCGCGGTAGCCGAGGTCTCGGATTTCGCGGAACAGCTGAGTTGCGTTGGTGCAGTCCTCGTTCCACCGCTGGTGCAAGTAGGGCTTGAACTCTTCGAACAGACTGGGACGTCGTCCGGTGCCGGTGTTGACCAGTAGTTCCTCGACGCTGGCTGCACGGGCGAAACGCTGCACGGTTCCTCGGGCAAGACCGAGCCGGGCGCCGATGGCGCGCAGGCTCATGCCATCGGCGAGCAGCGCGTGGACTGCGGCATAGCGTTCGCGAGTCCGGACGGCCCACTTGTCGGTCCGTTGTGCTGGTGGCTCGCTCACCTCGGCAATCACCGGCGCTTGCTGCTGGTGCACGATCGCAGGCTCGGCGCCGCCATCTTCGTCAGCTGTGATGTCCAGGCAGTCTCGATGCCGGGCCACGACACGTTCGACCGCCTCGCCAAGGTTGTGCCAGATATGCCAACGGTCCGCGACCTGCACCGCATTCGGTGTTCCTGCCGCGACGCCGTCGGCATAAGCGCCAGCCCGATCTCGGCACACGATCTCGACTCCGGGATGGGTACGCAGCCACGCCGCGAGCGTATCGACGGTGCGGTCGGCGAGCACGTCGACCGGTCTGCGGGTTTCGATATCGATCAAAATCGTGCCGTAGTGATGCCCGCGGCGCAGCGCGAAGTCGTCGACCCCGAGGACCCGGGGTGTCGCGAAGTCCGGATCGGGCAGCGCCCGGATCTGCCGCAGCAGCGTCATCCGGCTGACCGTGGCCGCCAGATTCCGAGTCATCCGAGCTCCCGCACGACCACCCAACGCCAGCGCGACCGCGCACGGCAGGCGTTGCAGGATTCTCGTGCGCCGGGCATGTCGCACTGCCAGGGCTGGCACCTGTTCGGCGAAAGTCCTTCTCCCGCAATCAACGTTGTCACAGAACAGCCGTCTTACCCGCAGCCGGATCACCACCTCCCGGCCGGTGACCGCGGTATCGGACAACCGCCGCCGGTAGCGGCTGTGGACCCGACGGGACACCATCCCACAGCCTGGACAAGCCACTGCCTCGTCGCGGGTGCTCACATCGAGGTTCACGCGAAGCCCGGTCGAGGTCACGCCATCGATCTGCAGCCCATCTGGATGCGGGAACAGCAACACGAGCGGTCCAAGATCAGAACACCGGCGATATGATGGATCATCAAGCGCCTGTTGGCAATCCAGGTCGGGTCAATCACGCAAACCGTGCCAGATCCATTTTTGCCGTGCCGTCGACACCGGTATCAGCTGTCGTATGAGGTAAGGGAGAAGACCGGAGGGCGAGACCGCGCGGCAGCAACGCCTACGCCCAGCGAGTCCAGCATGTCGCGCCAATACGCCCGCCAGATCGCTCGCGTATCGTCATCGGACAGTTCGGCGTCGACCTTGACCTTGCTGGGCTTGCCCTTTTCTTTGAACGGCCACGGCGGTTCTTTCCCGCTGGCCAAACAGGTCCGGGCAAGGATGCTGCGCCGCACGATATCCCGCAGACGGTCGACTGCGTAGCCGAGCCGGACGAGGGGGTTCTCTTCTTCCTCGATGCCGGGCACGCAATTTATTGCCTTGAGATTCTTGTTCAGGGTGGATTCCAGGACTTCGCCGCCGTGAACGATGTTCGATCTGAGGTTGTACAGCTGCTTGAGGTCCTCGAAAAGCTCACCAGCGGGGTCGTCGTCGTTGGCCAGCAGGGCGGTGACACGGGTGCACAGTCGAAGCGTCAGGCCTTCTCCCTCGTTTGTCCCGAGCATAACTCCTTCCAGCGAGGTGGCGAGGCTGACGAGCTGCTCTGTGTATGGCGTGGTGTCATCGAAGTGAGCGAATCTATCAAGCGCTTCTCTGAAAGAGCTGAGCCAGATGCCCTCGCCACCCGTCTTCGATTGGGCCTCATCGACCAATGTGATGAGGGCGGCGATCGCCGGCCCCTCGGTACCGTCGAGACGCGCTGTCCGTCGCGTGGTGGTGACATCGGTGTCTCGGGCCAGCATTTCCAGAGAAGCGGGTTGAGCAGAAATTTTTCTATTCGGCCCGAACACCTGATACGAGCCTTGCACATTGGCGCCGGTCAGAAGGCAAACGCCGAGTTGGAACTGGTCTAACTTCTGCGCCAGATCACCGCCACCGAAGTATTCGAGGCCGGAGACCTGCTTGCGCACGATCAGCAAGGCATGCGGGGGCCTATACGGTTTCTTCAAGTAGCGCTTCCAAGCGTGATCGGCGTCAGGAATCTCCTTCAAGATCCGCAGCGTCATATCCGAGGTCCGGCCTTCGGGGAAAAGGGTGATGCCGTCGATCTCGATCTCAGTGCCCGAAGCTGGCACGAGATGAGAGACTTGGCGCGCCAGAACAATCTCATAGGGCTGTCCGGACACCACCTGCACCAACTGGGCGATGGCAGCGGACACTTCCGGGCCATTCGGGTCGTAGTCACCCGCAGAAGAACATTTCTGCACGCACCACTCCAGCAAGCTGGTCAGCAATATCGAGGCCGCGGAACCCGCCCCGCCGGCCCGGTCGATATTGGGCACCGCGTCAATGATTGCTTTTTCGAGCCGCACATACTCCGGGAGTGCCTTGATCGGCAAGAGCCCGAAGTCTAGGCCAGCCTGGAGGTGCCTATGGGAAGTGGATGTTGGAATTGCCCCTTCCGCTCGCAACCTCTCGAAGCACACGGCTACGAAAGCCTTTGCGGCCGAATCGAACTCGTTCAAGAGCTTCTGTGTCATACGTCACTTTCGATCATGTTTCGAACTGGTACTCGGAACCGTTACGCAAGGCTCTTTTGGGCCGGATCCTCCCCCGCTCGGAGCCGCGCACACCATGACACCAGCGCCGCCGGCGAACGGGCAGCCAGCGCCCAGATCTGTATCCATAGCGACGCCGCCCAATTCCGCACGTCGACAGCATTTTCGATACTCGAGGCGAGCGCTTCCTCAAGGGTGTCTTTGGACAGGAACCACGCGTCCAACGACCGTGCGAGCTGGGCGCCCAAAGTCGTCTTGCCCGCCCCGGGTAGTCCGTTCACCAAGGCCAGAAGTCCGTCCACGCAATC